>JAHFIC010000020.1 GCA_023246555.1 Candidatus Magasanikiibacteriota bacterium | reverse complement strand
TCAGTATCGTTTGGGTCTTTGGTTTCCAGATGCCGCAGGGCCTCTTCATACACCGCTCGCGCATTGCCGGCAAGCTCAACCTTACCGACTTTCATTTTCTCGGCCGTTGCTTCGCGCAGTGTTTGTGCGAGAATCGCACTAAAGGAAGGCAAGCCTTCAATATTGTCTGTCGCTATCGTGAGGTTCCCACTTGCACCAGCGCCAAACTGCTCTTCAAGCGCTTCGGCAACAACGCGCCCTTTGATATCTTCGCGCAATTCATCCATGAGCGTCTGCGTTTGCTCTTCCATTGTTTCGGAACCAAAAATTTTTCGGTTGATCCAGCCGCGGATGCCGCCGCTAATCGCGCCGCCACCAAGGACTGCCGCGGCGCCGCCGATGCCAGCCAGTCCAAAGGTTGCCGCCGCGGCCACACCCGCGCCGCCGATAAGAGCAACAGAAATCCCAACTCGCGCCGCGATTTGCCATTTGAGCTTTTTGGTTTGTTCCCATGTTGTCAGGCGCTCCGCAACTTTTTTATTGATCGTGGCTTCGGCATGCAGAGCCATGGTACGAGCGACCTGTTCCACAAGTTTTGTATCCCACAATTCCTTAAACTCCTCCCAATCGGCAATGCCATACCGGCGAAGTTCTGTCAAAAATGCCGGATTCGCCGGCGCGTCGGTGAAAAGATTTTGAAAAGCCGTCAACGCTTCTGTTTTTATTTTACCGGACGCTCCGGATTGCAACACGCCTTCATATAAAATTTGCGCAGCCGCTTTCACCTCGGGCAGTTTGGCGTCCAAAAGAATTTCCCGCAAACGCGCTTCCGGGATATCAATAATGCTCTTTTCTTTCTTGAGTTCTGCCTTCTCTTTGCTTTTTTCGGCTAAATCCTTTTTGACTGATTCATCCACGTCTTTCTTTGTCTCCTTGCCGCGACGTTCCTGCCACCGCAGCCGAATTTCTCGAAGTTCATCGCGCACAGCGATAACCAAGGCTTCCCGTTCCTGCCGTAGATCGGCCTCCTTGAGAAGAGACTTTGCCAAAAATTTACGCGCCGCATCAAGGGTTGCTAATCCATCACGCCGGTCCATGGAATCGTCAAGCACTCCCTGAATATCATCGAGCATTTGTTTGGTGTCGCGCTTCGGCGCCGCGCCGCCGAGCGAAGTTTTTATTTCTTCTTGCAAGGCCTTCACCTCGGCAAACGCTTTCTCGGTTTCCGCGTCAAAATCAAACACTTCCGCGCCGCGCGCGAATTTCTGCTCTTTCACTTTAAACTCCTCCACCTGCCATGAGGCTAGCATCCCGACGACAAGTTCAGCATTCTTTTTATCGCGCATGGATCCCGCAAAATCACCACCCGAAACTTTGGTGTGATCGTAATAACCCGCCGCCTCGGCACAGCGCTTGGTATCAATAGCCGCTTTAAGTTCGCGACCGAATTCTGTGCTAGTGTTGATGTTTGGATACACGCCGGTATAAAAATTATCACGAACGTCTTTTTCAATGGCTTGCGCTCGTCTATCGGGCAGACGTTCGTCGTTTGAATCGTATGGCGGCGGTTCTTTTATTCCCGGATAGGTAGGTTTGCTACCTTTCGGGCGTCCGGCGGCTTCCCATACCTGCGTTTCTTTATCGTACTGATCAACAGCGTCATCGTAGCGTTTCTTTTTGTCGTCGTATTCTTTTTGTTTTTTCTTGCGAATCGGATCTAGGTCCAACTCTTTTTGGCGGTCTATTTCTGCCAAAATGTCTTTCTCAATCGCCGCTTTTTGCTCTTTTGCCCACTCCACGCGCTTCTCATGACGCTTTTTTTCGACTTCAACCTCGGCCGCGGTCTGCTTATGTTCAGCCCATGTAGGCGCGGTCGGAGTTAGGGGCGGAATAAGTCCTTCATCGACCGCGTCGGCGAATTTCTTGAGTTCTTGCTCCGCGCGCGTCTGCCACTCGAGAAAACGCCTATTGATCTTTTTTACCTCTGCTCGGTCAGCGGCAGACATTTCCTCGTGCGCCGGAAGCATCGCAATTTCATTAAGGAGTTTTTCAATTGGCTCACGCAATTTATGTAATTTTTCACGCTCTTCAGCGCGAACGCCACCCACAGAATCAACTAATTGCTTATGGAGATCGCGAACTTGTCCTTCAACTACCTTTACTCTCTGCCAGGTCAAAAGTAACTCCTGCGGCACGGCCTCGTTGATTTCGTGGGTGGTCGCATCTTCGACCGTATACACAACATGACCACCACGATCGAGCGTAGGCGAATGAATCACGTAATCATGCCCGCCTTCTCGCTGGTGACCATTTAAACCTGTGTGAAGTTGGATGTGTTCAATACTGGCCGCGGCTTTTGCGGATAAATCTCTTGTGACCGGCGCCCCATTGACATCGGCTTCAACATGAAGTTTACCGCCCTGTACACGAGCGTCAGCAGTCAACTCCGCAATCTGCCACTCACCATCGATATTGAGGGTAATAAATGCGCCACTCTGCAATTCATCAAGCGGTTGCCCGCCAAATTCTTCTCGATCAGGTGGACGTTTTGCGGCCTCGCGTCTTCGCATAAAAATACAGGTTAATGAGCAGTATGAATCTTGTCGTGGATGTGTTTGAGTTTGAATTTATCGACATAAACCGAAAGGTCGCGTGTCAGATGCTGCCCTTCCTTTTCCAATTCTTCCCAAACCACAAAAAAGGCCTCCGAGGTCTCACGAAGACGCTGCAATTGCTTTTGTGCAGTTTTTTGTCGCATCGTGAGTTCATTGCTCGTGGGAAGCCCCATACCGCCAATTATTTTCGGATGCTCGCGAGTATCGTCTTCATTTCTGCCGAAAAATCCGCAAGTGTCTTTTGTACAACCTCGGAAAAATCCGTTACGTTTTTCTGCCAAAACGCTTGAAGCGCTTCTGGAGTTGTGTCTTTCGCCTGCGCTAGCTGGACCAATTCTTTCGCGCTTGTTTCATTTAACTTCGGCATCAAAACCAGCCCAAGCCGTCGTTCGGCTTCAGCCACAAACTGCGGCACGTACTGCGCCCGAGTCGATTCGGAGACCTCGGCAAAACCAGTCTGATCAAGCAAAGTTTCGATATATGAACGCAAAAAATCAAAGGGGGTCGATTCATTGGTTGACGCGGATGGTTTCATATTTGTATGGAATGAGTAAATGATAAGTGATAGCAGTATACCACAACCACAGTAAACGAGCCATTTAGCGCTTTCGTTTGCTTCGGAAAAAAGCGCGAATGGCGGCAATCCGGCTTTCCCGCGTCTGGCTGGGTTGTGGTGGCGATGGAGGTTCTGATTCGACTGTTGGTTTGGGTTCGTTAACTGCTGAGGGCGGCTGGAGATTCTGTACCACATCAGGGGCTGGCCATACCGCAACATCCGGCCCCTTAGAACGAGACTGATTCGGATCTTCCCAAATAATTTTACTTGCCGGAAGAATAAAATCCCTCTGCCACTGCAATTGTTCTTCCATAGTCAAACCAGAAAAACTTTTTGGCAACCTTACTGCATCTGGAAGATTTGGCTTTACTACCTTTGTCCGACCATCAGGAAGTTCATAGAGAATTTCCAAAGGGATATACGTCCGAAGCCAATCGCCATCAGGTGTGGCAACCGCATCAAGCGTCCAAACAATCTCCCCTTTATTGTCTTCCTTTCTTTCATCTTGTGCGGAATCAGCTGGTTGAGAGCGTGAGGTATCAGCTGGCGCTGGTTTTGGCTCTCTTCCGGCAGGCGCTGGCCCCATATCATCTATTACTGTTTGAAACCATTCTCGAAAGAACTCAACCATTTTTTCATGCGATATATTGTTCTTTTCAATAAATCTTTGGACACTCGGAAATTTCCCGTTTTCTATTTTCCTGGCAATATCGTCAGCCGTAATCGGTTTACTATAACCATCTTTTAATTGAACATACACTTCAAAGCCAGTATTATCGCCTGTTCGCCGCACATGAAATACACTGTCAAAACGCGAGAACGCGCGGGTTCTCATTCTCTCTTCGAATTCGCCAGGCTCTCGACTCTTGTCTGGCTCTTTGTCGATCGGTTTGACATCGGTGATTGATTTGACATCTCTCCCGACTGGTTCCCCCGCCTTTCTTCCAATTGTCGCGGCTATTTGGTCAAACCACTCATCAAATAAATCAATGATCACTTCTTTTGAAACACCACGCGGATCAGCAACAAAATCGTCCCGCCGAAATTTCTCCTCGATCAATTGGCGTACATCTTGACGTCTCCATCGACCGGCTTTCCCTCCACGAATACTAATCTCGTGGGCAAGTCCATGTTTACTCGGGGATACCTGAAAAAGTTGCGAAAAATTGGCAAACACCTCTTGTTTTATTTTCTTCTTTACGTCATCCGGATTCCGTTCTTGCCTCTTCTGCTCCACCGGCACCCATGGACCGCTCTGGACGTCGCTTTCTTTCAGCCATTGAATTTTCATTCGTTTACCATCTCTTTCAATTCCCTCCACCTTCAACGTATTACCATCTTTTTCGACACCAAGCACGCGAAAATCGCCAAGCACCGGCTGACTCCGGAGCC
This sequence comes from Candidatus Magasanikiibacteriota bacterium, assembly GCA_023246555.1. GTDB lineage: Bacteria > Patescibacteriota > Patescibacteriia > Magasanikbacterales > UBA922 > JAHFIC01. The sequence goes on along the minus strand of JAHFIC010000020.1, from coordinate 9,936 downwards.
GATAGGTTTCGCCGCCAACAAATGAATGTCCGGCAAAAGTAAGTGTCTCGCCATCTTTCAAACGCTCCTCCGGTTGTTTTGTTTGCTTATCAACCTTTTTTGCTTCTTTCCATGTCGCTCGCGTTTCTGCTGAAAGTGAAGTCACGTGTTTTTTCATTGCTGCTATCGCCTCCTCAATCGCATCGCCGAATCCTTTCCTTCCTGATTTAGAAATCGACAATGTGAAACCTTCTGGACCTCTCATGCTTCCACCCACCAAACCGGTTTGATGGTCAAAAAACGTCTCGCGCGTCCCCGCGCCTTTATAGGCATTAGGATTGTTCTCGAGATGAAGCTCGATACGATATAACGCTTTCACGCCGGGGGTATCGTAGACAAAAATGACTGGTTCTATTGTTTGTCCTTTTTCAATCCGTGGCTGTTTTACTTGCGGAACCCCGACATCTGGAATCACAAGCGACATTTCTTCCCGATCAGCCAGACGCAAGATGGCGCGCGTATCATCCCAAAGAAACTCCCCCAATCCTTCAGTCAAATTCTTTTTATTTTTCGGTTCCTTTTCCTCATCGCGCAATTCTACTCTTCCGGCCGCATCAAGTGTTCGGTCTTGTCCGAAAACACGAACAGTTTTAGAGCCCGCAGGCTCTCTAGGTGCCGCGGCAAGCGCTGCCTGGTCGGCATCATACTCTTCACGGATTCTAATTTTTGCCCTGCCATTTTTAATTTCCTCATCCGAAATACTCCCCGGCTTGCTTTTTGCGGCACCTCTCTGAGCCTTTTCGTATATAAGACTATACCCGCGGTGTGTCTTTTCGGCGTGTTTTGCAACAATCGGAACATCATTCCAATTACTGCCGCTTTGGATAGAAAGGATGTATTCTCCATCGGTCTTCAATGATTTATCAGCGAACATGAACTCGCCTTCAATCGTCTCGCCTTCTTTTGCTTCTTCTTCTTGACGTTCAGATCGCACGGGCAAAATCGTAAATTTTTCAATGTCTTTTTCTGTTGGCACCATGGTCCTCCCAACCTGTCCAGGGATATTCGAAGAAATGACCTTAAATGTCGGCCTTCCCGTCGCGGTACCACCAACACACTGCACTTGCATTGAGCTTTTTTCAGCACCAATGTCGTATAATTGACCTTTGACAAAATTTTTTCCAGCGAGCTCATACTCACCATGGTCTCCCCCTGAGACATCTGGTGTGCTCTGCGACGGCGAAGCAGCGAGTTCTGTTTCGAGAGCGGTTAATAATTCATCCAATTTGCCCGTCTGACCGGGTTTGCCGCTAAAAATATCTATTGTTTCTTCAAAGCCAGATGGCATTGACCACGTGTCTGTCTCGAATTCTTTGATCAACTCTGGTTGTCTTTTGGCTAACTCAACTTTGTTTAAAATTGCAATAATAACATCAAGAAACTGGGTGAGATTCTCTGCATGGATATTTTTAATATCCTTTTTTTCTCCGCGAACTTCTTCTTTCAGATTCCCCAGCCAGTCAATAAATGTTGGGATCTCCGAAAGACCAAGAGCGCGAAGGTCGCCTTTGAGTTGTTCCTCAATTTCAAAACGTCTTTTTTCCAGGGCAATTTCTGTTGAGAGCTCTGTCTCAAGATCGGTAAGGATCTGAACCATGTTCTTTAGCTCGTCTGTTGTGGCTGTAGCTTTTGATTTGCCTTCAACCGAAACTATCAATGCCTCAAGCGCCGCAAGGTGGGCTTGAGTTTGTTCCCGGAGCGGCCGGATAGATTCTGCTCCTTTTTCCAATGCCTCAAGCGCCGCAAGTTTTTCTCTCGCGCGTTCACGAGCTGACTCCGAACGTTTTGCTGTCACTTTTTCTAGAATTCTCCCGATCCGTTCTCTCGGAAGAGATTTCGATTCTGATGAGGGCATATGATTTAGGATGACCCACGAATAGACGTCCGCGCCTTGTTTGTTTTTTCTTCTTCGAGAAGGATTTCAGCTCGGCGGTTTAATTTTCGCGCTTCGTCGAGCGTGTGTTCGAGTTTCCCCATCAAAGAAGCAACATAATCATCGTTGCTGTCAAGCGATTTTCGTTTTTCCTTGCTTTTCTTCATAAAGGAATCGAACTTCAGCTTATTCTACCATGTCTTTGACAACTTGACAAAAGAGCCAAAACATGCGATTATATATCGCTTTCTAGCACCCTGTCAGTAGGGTGGAAACTGCCTTCTATCTCGCGTATAATGGAGTGCAGTTTCCCCTCTTTTCTGTCGTCCGCCTAGGGCGGAGAGAAAAAATTTTAACGGGGACGCTCGGCCTTGGGTGGTCGAGAATGGAGAAAAATCGTGAAAATCAATTGGAAACTCGTGGCCATCATCGCGACGACGTTCGCCTTCTGGGCGGGCGTCGCCTTCTGCGGCGCAGCGGCCTTCGCCGAGGAGCCGGCGGCGCCGACAAAATTCGGTACGGTGCAAAACCCGTACCGAGTGTACGGGGTCCTCGACCCCGGCAAGTATTACATCAAGACGACCGGCGGCGGATGCCTCTTCATCCGCTACGTCGGCCGACGCGACCACGACGGCTTCTACGACGCGAGCCGCGACCGCGTCGCCATCCGGAGCGACTGGGGGCTCGTCGCGATCGCGAACGGAAAGGAGGTGTTCACCGGCTCGCCGGATGAGCTCCTCCGACGCTCGGTCACAGCGCCGATCCAGGCGCCTATGCCGTGCGCCGATCTGCGGAGAACTCTCCGCAGTCAGTGAAGTCGCGCCCGCCCGTGGACACGCCCGCACACGGGAGTGTCGCAACGCTAATCCAAGCCGCGCGACCTCCCGTTTTTATTTTTCCATACACGCGTTATACACCCGAACTTCATTATTATATGCCTCAACGGCATTTTTTTGTTCTTGAGCAAGGCCGTTATACTCGCCAACCAACCGATTGTATTCATCCACCTCTTCTTCATGCGGCTCGCCTGCCGATTGTTTTCTTTCAATCTCACTCCGTAGCGCGTCAAGATGAATTCTACGCGCTTGAAGGTCGGTTTGAAGGGCGTCAATGCTTTCTTTAGAGGCAGAGCTGGGCGAATCGCAAGCGGGTAATGGCCTCCCAAACACCTGCACGGCAAGCCACGTCTCTTCGCCCTCAAACAGACCTTTTCCGACCGCAATGCCGATTTCCACGAACTGATTATTCAAAATATTTTCTCGATGTCCGGGACTCTCCATCCACGCCTCGACCAAATCCGCGTCACTGTCAAATCCGCCGAGGGCCAAATTCTCGCCGACACGTTTATACGCATACCCCGCGGCCTCTACCCAATGACCTGGGCCATAGCCTTCCGGAGACACATGATCGAAATACTGCTTGGCAAACAGATCTTGAAGTTTTAATTCGGCCGCATGGTCCAAGGCGCCGTTGCCAATAAGCAGAGACTGGCCAAATTCCACTCGCGCGTCATTCGTCGCCTGAAACACGCCAAACCGTGTGAGAATCACCGCCGGCTTCGGTTGTGTCCGAGGGATTCGCAGTGGCGTCGGCGCTGAGACACTGGTTGCCGCTTCCTCCACAACTCCCTCCACTCGTTCCGCCAGATCCTTGACATATTCAACTGCGGTTGGCGCTTGTTCAACAAACCCGCCGTGAAATACAAACCAGCCGCCCAAGAGAGCGCCGAATACCAACAACGCAAGAAAAAACTTTTTCATTGCCTGATGTTTAAGAAAAAATTTCCTTCTCTAATTTTTTAGCTTCAGAAAAGAAAAATTTCTGCCAGTCGACCGGCCGAAGTTTTTGAATCATGCGCGGATAATCTTGCACGTCCCCGGCCAGTAGAAACTGGGTTCCGAGCTGGATCGGATCCACATGCCAGTCAAACTTTATTTTTGCCTTTTTTACGAGATCAACGATGGGATGTCGATATTTTTTATGAATGCAATAGAGATCAATAAAATCACGCGCTCTCGGCTTCTGATAAATGGTAAAAAGCTTGTTCACCGCAATATCCATGACACTATCAATCGCGCATCCATACCGCGCCATCCCGCGCTCCAGCCGTGGAAATGGAAAAAATGTAAACTCGGTTTTTATGACACTTTTTTTGAGATGAAGGAAAAATAAATGCCGATTGAAACTTTGTTCATAATCAATCTTCAGAATACCAATCTCCTTTGGTAAAGTTTTCAAGACAACAAATACGGCTTGACTCTCAACTTCTTGTTCAGAAAAAAAATCAAGATCTTCGGAAAAACGATGGGCGAGATAGAAGCCGGCGAGCGCCGTGCCGCCAGAGAGATAGAAGCGCTCGCGAACAAGCGATGTTTCGCCAAGCGCGTGGAGAATGGCTTCTTGGCTCTTCGTCAAGATTTTTTTCTTCCCCATAGCAAAAATGAAAGGTAGCGCCTCTTCTTCGCGTCAAGCCGCAACAGCGGCCAATAGGTCTTAAGTTTTTTTTTATTTAACCGCTCTTTGTTCAAACCAAAATTCACCATCTGCTCGAGCTTCCAGATGTCATAAGTTTGCTTCTGTTTCTTTAATTGTGTGGTATCAACAGCCCAGTTATACATGAAGGTATTTTACCACAAATGAGACGAAAATTCAACCGCCGACGCACACCGTCTCAAGGATTATGGCACACACCTGATATGGATCGGCATTGGCGGCCGGACGCCGATCTTCGAGATACCCACAACCGTTTTTTGCCGAAAATATCGGAATGCGGATTGACGCGCCACGATCAGAAACCCCATAGCGAAATTCACGGATACTGCAGGTTTCGTGCTTGCCGGTGAGACGCTTCTCATTGCCATCGCCGTACACGGCAATGTGCTTTTCGTGCCGTTCGCCAAGCGCGCGGCAAGCGGCATCAATGACCGCAATCCCGCCCGGATCGCGCATCGCACCGGTACTAAAATTCGTATGTCCGCCGGTGCCATTCCAATCGCCCATGACCGGTTTTGGCGCGAGAGAGATTTCAATGCCCATATCTTCCCCGAGCCGGAGCATAAGCCAGCGTGCAATCCACAATTCATCGGCCGCGCGAAGTGGCGGCAAAGGACCGATTTGAAACTCCCACTGACCAAGCATGACTTCGGCGTTGACGCCACAAAACTTGAGACCAGCTTTCAAGCAGGCTTCCATATGCGCTTCGACAAGCGCTCGACCCGAAACCATTTCTGCGCCAACACCGCAATAATAGTCGCCCTGGGGGCGTGGATAGCCGTCTTTCGGCCAGCCCAAAGGTTTCCCGCCCTGCATCATCGTGTATTCTTGTTCGATACCAAACCAGGGCTCTTGCACCAATGTTTTCTCCGTAAGTTCTCGCAGTCGCGCGCGCGTATTCGATACATGAGGAATGCCTTCCGGCGACAGCACTTCACACATAATTATGATATGCTCGCCGCCACGAATCGGATCAGGAACATAATGCACTGGTTTCAAGAGGCAATCGCTCGAATGCCCGGCTGCCTGCTCGGTCGAAGAACCATCAAATCCCCACACCGGAATATCTTCCAACCGCCCAACCACCCCCTCCAAAATCTTTGTCTTTGACCTGAGTTTGGACGTGGGTTTTACCCCATCGAGCCACAGGTACTCAGCTTTGATCCGCGACATAGTACATGGGTTAAAATTGTAGTGTAACGATGCGGCGGACACTGGGTCAAACCTGGTTATCCACAGAAGCGTTAACCTGACCGTCTGCGCTATGCTCCGAGAGCAGGATTCGAACCTGCGACATCCACGTTAACAGCGTGGCGTTCTACCACTGAACTATCTCGGAGCGCAGAGCATGGCGGATTATGGACAATGAAAATCCCGCCCATGAGGCGGGAGAAATTTGATGAAGCAAATATCACCCCGCGCTAGAGGGATTCATTATTATTATTCATATTGTTCACTGTTCGTATCATACCAAATGCATCATACCATGGTTTCCGCCAATCGACAAGATATTGTTCACTATGGTAGACGACAAACGCATACAGAAGCGCGTGGAGAGCATCGTCTTCGTCTGGAGGCAAAAAATACGATAGCACGGCCTTCCAATTTGCAGTCAGGAGCATATCGAGATTGCTGATCTCCTTTAGACTGCAGGTATAGATGTCTTCGCCGACGCGTACCTTCACCTCACGACACGGAGAGCAGATTAAGCCACCACCGGCAAAATACATGCCGAATTTTTCTCTGTCTATAAATTCCTTGTCCACCATGGCATGACGTGATTGATTGCAGATGACGCAGTCAGCAACGCGCGGCGCAAAGCCAAAAACACACAGACAGTTTGCGATGAGGGCGTCAAGAAGACGGCCCCGCCAAACGGGAGTCCGCTCGACAAATCGAAGCCAATCCAGAAGAAGAAAAAACAGCCGTTCATCGGGAACCGCGTCTTTGGTCATCCGCGTAACAAAAAACATGGCATACTGGACAGCAGACAGCTTCTCTCCATCGGTTCTCAAACCAGAAAAAATCTCGACCGCTTGCGCCGTTGTCAGATGCTCCATCTCTTTCCCGGAAACGGATTCAACAAGCGCGAAAACACCCGGCTCGAGGTGCGATGCATTTTTACTGACGATTTTTTTTACGCCCCGGGCGAGCAGCTCGACCCTCCCCCGTTCTCGCGTATAGAGCGTAATCATTTGATCGTATTCGCGAACATCGCGGCGGGAGAGAATAATAGCTTCCATAGCTATTGGAGCCGCTCCAAGTATGCTTGGAGCAAAAGCATTGCCGCTTTTTCGTCTCTTGTAGCGTCCCCGCCCATCCGATCCGCCTCGGCAGAGGTAAAGCGTTCGTCCACCATGGCTATCGGCTTACGGCTTACGGCTTTCAGCTTCTCTATAAACTCACGGACTTGACGTGTATTTTCATTTTCCGCACTGTCTAATCCATGTGGCATGCCTACAACGATCTCATCAATTTTTTCCTTCGTGATCAAATCGGCCAAAGCCGACAGCTGATTGCTGATCGCGGACTGTTCAACAACACCATATGGCAACACCACTCCGATCGCGGGATCGCACCAAGCGAGCCCAATGCGTTTCTTGCCATAATCAATACCAAGGATATTCATACCAGCTTATAATCAGCCAGTCATCTCCAACGGTCTTCTCGTCGCCACAATCGGGCCATCCTCCGTTACCACAATGGTATGTTCAAAATGCGCGGAGAAACTTCTGTCTTTTGTGAGAATTGTCCAGCCATCATCCGCCGTTTCTACGGCGTGCCCACCAAGTGAGATCATCGGTTCAATCGCAATCACGACTCCCGGCTCGATCTTCCAGGATTCAAGTGACTTGTCGTAATAATTCGGCACTCGTGGCTCCTCATGTACCGCGTGGCCAACACCATGACCAACGAGGTCGCAAATAATGCCGTATGACCCCTGACTTTTCACATACGTCTCAACCGCCTTGCCAATATCCGCGATCGTACCACCAACCGTCACTGCACGAATCCCCGCCTCCAATGCTTCTCGCGTGACTTCAATCAATTTTTTTACTTCTTTTGGCGCATTGCCAACAATCACCGTCACTGCAGTATCCGTAAAATATCCATTCTTCCCGGGCCAACGCATACCGATATCTAGGCTCACAATATCTCCGCCATGAATGATCTTTTCTTTCGTCGGAATCCCATGTACGAGTTCTTTATTAACAGAAAAACACATTGTCCCGGGAAAAGGCGGGTCTGACTTTCTTCCGCGGTACCCTTTGAATGCCGGTACACCGCCCGCTTCTCGAATGAGTCGTTCCGCTTCCATATCCAATACGGCGCCGGTAACACCGGGCACTGCCAAGCAAACAAGTCTCTCGAGAATACCGCCCATGAGCTTTCCGCCATCGATAATCGCACGCATCTCTTCAGCTTTTTTGATGTACGACATAGTCAATTTCTTCGGCAACGTCTTTGACACTTTTACCACCCTGAACCCGCGCGAGCACGCCCAAACGATCGTAATACGCGGCAATCGGCTGAAGCGCGGCATTCCCTTGCGCGGCAATACGACGCTTCATCACTTCCGGATCATCATCTGCCCGAACTTCCCCGGATGAAATTCGAGATTCACGACGCGTACAAATATCCGCATCTGAAATCGCGATTTCAATCGCCAGAACAGTATCGCTCCAGCCTTGCTCCGTAAAAAATTTTTGATACTGACCTGCCTGTTCAACGCTTCGAATAGCTCCATCGAGCACAACGCCAGATTCTCGGTCAATATATTTTTTTATTTCTCGAAACGCAAGTTTATAAATCAAATCATCCGCCACCAATTCGCCGGCTCTCATGGCTGACAGTTGTTCTTTGTCTTCAGGGGACGCCGCTTCATCCGTTTCAAGAGCGCGAAGCAGTTCACCGGTTGAAATATGGCCGTAGCCAAATTTCCCGCACAATAATTTCGCTTGCGTGCCTTTCCCTGATCCCGGAACTCCAAGAAGAATAATGACCCGCTTCATACAGAATGATGTCCTGAAAAAAAGTCTCCCAGCGCCTGAAGGACACCTTTTTCATCGAGTTCGCTGATTGTAAATTTTTTTCGCAACGCATGAATCGCCTCATACGCCTGGCGCATAGACAGCTTGCCGTCGCTTCCGCGCGCGGCAAGCAGCGTCTCTTCCACCAGGGAAACTTGGGCTGAATCGAGCGAACGAATGTGCTCATGCGAAATCATTTTCTTGATGTCAAGCTCAGTAATTGTGTGCCGTGTTTGCGAGTATTTATCCGCAGGAGAAGAAAAAAAGCCCATACATCGAAAAAGTTCAAATATCAAAATCCAAATTCCAAATTATTGTCAATATAGCAGAACCACCCGTAAAAAACAAACGCCCCAACGGGGTGCAAAAACTTCTCGATTTGCAGATTCTAAACAGAATCGTATTCATGCATGGTGAGCTGTGCTTCAAGTTGTTTGGCAGTTTCGATAGCGACAGAAACAACGATCAGAAGACTGGTGCCGCCAACCACCAATGATTGTGTTTTTGTGACGGCTTGAACCAAGAGTGGCAAAATCGCGATACCAGCAAGAAACAAAGCGCCTGGGAACAACAATCGACTCATGGTGCGGGCCAGATACTCCTCCGTCTGTTTCCCCGGACGGATGCCGGGAATAAATCCGCCCTGACGTTGGAGATTTTCAGCAATCTTTTGCGGCTGAAAGATAATGCTCGTGTAGAAATAGGTAAAACCAAACACGAGAACAAAGTAGAGAATGCCGTGAAATAACTGATCCTGAAACAGCGTAACAACTTTTTTTGCGATGATACCGATAGTCCCAGCATGCCCAACAAAAAACTGTGCAACGAGTGATGGAAAAATAATGATGGAAATGGCAAAAATGATTGGAATCACCCCCGCCATATTCATGCGAAGCGGCAAATGCGTGTGCGCGCCCTGAGATCCGCGTACGCCGACACGAACCTGCTTCGCATAGGTAACGGGAATATTCCTCTGACCTTCAGAAATAACGACGACGCCCGCAATCGTCGCAATCGCGATCCCAACGAACAGAACATACGTATACAAATCCGCGGAAGTATAGTTCACAATCGCTTGCTGAACGACACCGGGGAGCGAAGAAACAATACCAGCAAAAATAAGAAGGGAAACACCATTGCCGATCTTTTTTTCGGTGATAAGCTCGCCTAACCACATTAAAAAAATCGTCCCAGCAACGACGCTCAGCATCATAAGCACAAAACGCCCACGAGACAGATCGGTAAAAATTCCTTGCTGAGATTTTTCTAGGAGTTTCAAGAAACCAAAGGCTTGGAGAAGTGCCAACGGCACAGTCGCAATCCGCGTATACATATTTATCTTTTGCTGACCACTTTCCCCTTCTTTCGACAACTCCTCAAGGCTGGGAACGACCATGGAAAGAAGTTGAAAAATGATCGACGCTGTAATATAGGGTGCAATGCCAAGCATGACCACGGAAAAATTCTTGATCGTGCCGCCGGAAAAAATATTCAGGAGGC
>JAHFIC010000044.1 GCA_023246555.1 Candidatus Magasanikiibacteriota bacterium | reverse complement strand
ACCTTCCCCACGTAGCGGCGAAAGGCAAGCTGTATGTTTTTGAATTGCTGAAGAATGGGCTTCCATTGCGCTTTCCGGTTCTTTTGCATTTCCGTCACTTTTTTCTCAATCTTTTTTTTCAAAAATTCTTCTTTCTTTTTCCCTTCCTTCACCTGAGGAATATTTTCCACGTCCAAAAGCGACAGTTGGGAAAATCGACGAAGAATAATCGTCGCGATAACCATAAACGACGCCCCCATGAGCGCGAGAGGCATGGCAATCATACGCGCGCGGCACGAAAAATTGCGGCGAGGCTCTCTTTCTTTGTCGATGCCGTACCCACCAAAAGCCCATGCACGGTACCGAGAGCAAGATAATTGTGCACATTCTCTGCATCGACACTGCCGCCATAGAGAATCGGAACCTGCGCGCTCGTGTATGAGCGAAGTTCATGGGCAATCCATCCATGCACATCGTCGGTATCGGCAGGAGCGCACGCGTCCCCTGTGCCAATAGCCCACACCGGCTCGTAGGCAATTATTATTTCATTGTCTTTCACATCAAGCCCCTGACAGGCACTCATCAACTGTTTTTTTAATCGATACTGCCGCTTGCCATTTTCTCGCTCTTCCCTTGTCTCCCCAATGCAGATAATCGGAATAATTCCCGCGGAGAGGCAGGCATCGATTTTTTTTCGTACATCAGAATCTCGTTCGCCAAAAATATGCCGCCGCTCTGAATGCCCGACAATCATATACGCGGCGCCAGCATCACGAAACATCTGGGCCGACACCGCCCCTGTGTAGGCACCTGCCGGAGTCCATGCGCAATTTTGTCCGCCGACCGCGACCCGAGATCCCTTGCACACGGAAACAACATCAGTAAACGCCAGCGATGTTGGAAAAAGCGCCAACCGAAGATTGTTTTTTTGAATCTTTCTTGTCATTGCGACAATCGTTTTTGCAAGCGCAACAGATTCTTTTACACCAAGATACATTTTCCAATTGGCAAAAAGATATTTCATAATTGAAAGCTTCTTAGGTTGGGACTTATCATAAAAATTCTAATAAGCTAAGCAGCTAAAAAGCTACCGCCTCTTTATCCACATCTCCAATAATCCCCACTCGCGTTTCATTCATATGAAAAACGCGCTTCGCCGCTGCTTGCACATCGTCTTGCGTCACGGCATTGATTTCAGCCAACCGCTCTTCTGGCGTGCGAATGCGAGTATCAAAAAGCGCTTCCTTGCCATACCAGCTGGCCTGGGTGCTGGAATCTTCAAGAGAGAGGATAAGACTACCGTGAATGTGCGTCTTGGCATCAGCCAGTTCTCGGGCTGTCACCCCTTTTGTTATTAATTTTTCAACCTCCTGCCCGATCACATGAATCGCTTTATTGATATTTTTCGCTTCAAGGCCGGCCCGGATAAACACGTGGCCGGTGTCGCGAAAATGCTCATCGTCGCTTTTGATGTGATATGCCAGCCCACGCCGTTCTCGGATTTGAATAAATAAACGCGAACTCATGGATCCGCCGAGAATGGCACTCATGATTGCCACCGATGGATTCTCTTTCGATGTATAATGAAATCCGGGCCAGCCCAGCATGAGCTGTACCTGGTCGGTTTGTTTTTTTTGGATCGCGAGACGTTTGCTTTTCTCTCGAGAACCAAAAATGGCTGGCTTGAAAACGGACGAAGGTTTACCGCTGTTCTTTTCTTCGCCGAAATATTCGACAATTTTTTCTTTCGTTCTTCCATCTATTTTACCCGCCACGACAATGGTCATGTTCGACGCGGTATAAAATTTATCCCGAAACGCCAGCACCTCATCGCGTTTGAAACTCATCACCGTCTCTGGCGTGCCGCCGATATCCCGGCCCAACGGACACCCGGCGTACATCAAATCTTCAAATATGTTCTCAATATTCATCATCGGGTTGTCGCGGTACATACGGAGTTCCTCGACGATCGGCCCTTTTTCCCGCTCCATTTCTTTTGGATCAAACGTCGAATGAAACAGCATGTCGGACAGAATATCAAGCGCGGTGTCGGTGAATGCACTGTCCACTTTAATATAGTAGCCAGTGTATTCTTTGCTGGTAAACGCATTATACTCTGCCCCAAGGCGATCGATTTCACGCGTGAGCGTGAGCGTATTTTTACGTTTCTTTGTCCCCTTGAACATGAGGTGTTCGATATAGTGCGACACGCCGGCCATTTTATCTGTCTCAAATCGTGAGCCGACCGGGTACATAATAAGCACCGTCACAGAACGTGTGTCGGTTTGGGGCACAAGGAGAACGCGAGCATTGTTTTTAAGCTGGTATTGTTCAAACACAGAAAAAACTCCCTAAGCTTATGACTGAAATTGACCAAACAAATAACCCTTTAATTCCGAAATTGCAATTCGCTCCTGTTTCATAGAATCACGCTCGCGCACCGTTACTTTTTTGTCTTCCAAAGAATCAAAATCCACCGTCACGCAATAGGGCGTGCCGATTTCATCCTGACGGCGGTAGCGTTTGCCGATACTTTGTGTTTCATCATAATCAACCGAAAAATGTTTGCGTAAATCAACCGCGATTCCCTTGGCAACGCTTGAAAGCTCTTCTTTTTTGGAGAGTGGAAGCACGGCGACTTTGATCGGGGCCAAATGTTTAGGGAACTTCATCACGATACGTGTTTCCGTTTTTCCATCCTTCCCGCCTTCGGGCGGGACCCCGCCCGCGGCGGTGGCCGCAACGTCTTCCTCGTGATACGCTTCGAGAAGTGATACCAGAAGCATGCGGTCAATACCAAATGTTGGTTCAATAACATGTGGAAGAAACTTTTCACCAGTCTCCGGATCGGTGTAGTGAAGATCCTCTCCACTCATTTTTTCATGCCGGGATAAATCAAAGTCAGTGCGATACGCGATACCGTGCAGTTCCTTCACACCAAAAGGGTACTGATACTCGATATCCACCGTGCGCTTTGAATAATGCGCGCGCTCGCCATCGGGAATCTCGTGCCAGACGAGATGATCCATATTGACCTGCATGATATCCTTCCACCAGCGTTTGATTTCCGCGAGCCACAGTTCAAAATGCTTTTCCCATTCATCGGGCTTGATAAAATATTCAAATTCACCGATTTCAAATTCACGGGTGCGGAAAATAAAGTTGCCCGGTGTGATTTCATTCCGGAAATTCTTGCCGATTTGAGCAATGCCGAACGGCAGGCGCCGACGGGTGGTTTGCTGAATATTTTTAAAATTCACAAACATCCCTGCCGCAGTCTCTGGCCGCAAGTACGCCACCGAAGCATCATCCTCGGTCGAACCGATGAATGTCTTAAACATCAGATTGAATTGCTTCGGATCCGTAAGCGGGCCTCCACAATCCGGACAGGGAATGTCGGCCACTTCACGCGGCTTCTCTTTGGCATAGCCCGGTTCGGCCGCTTTTGCTTCAAGGAGATGGTCCACGCGAAACCGATGATGACATTTCTTGCACTCCACCAATGGATCGCTGAAATTCTCGATATGTCCGGAGGCCTGCCAAACTTTCGGATTCATGATAATGGCCGTATCGAGCGGCACCATGTCTTCCCGTTCTTGAACAAAAAACTTCCACCACGCGGCTTTAATGTTTTGCTTCAAGAGGTGCCCCAATGGGCCGTAATCCCAGCTATTTGCCAGTCCGCCATAGATCTCGCTCCCGGGAAAAATAAACCCCCTCCGCTTGCAGAGAGAAACGATAGTTTCTAAGTTCATAGCCATCTCACTATAGCAAAAGAAACAAAAAAAGTGAAGCTTTAGAAGCTCTCGCAGTTTTGGAAGCTTTGGAGGCTAAATCGTCTGAATTTCTGTCTCCTTCTCCTCGCCCAAAAGCTTTATCCTCTCATTCATTTCTTTGACCAGTGCCTCAAGCGCTTCGTACTGACGGAACTTTTCATCTTCACCGAGCTCTTTCGCTTTTTCCGCCTCATCGATAACACTTTTTACATCTTCCCGAAGCTGTCGAACCACAATGCGCGCGACTTCTAACTTTTGATGAAGAACTTTAATCAGCTCAACACGGCGCTCTTGGGTTAAATCCGGCAAGGGTACGCGGATGACTTTTCCATCGTTTACCGGATTTAAGCCAATCGGCGCCTGACGAATCCCCACTTCGACCGCCTGCATGATGCTTTTGTCCCACGGCTGGACAACAATCGTTTTTGGATCGCCAACTGTAATCGAAGCAACGGCCTTGAGCGGCTGTCTGGTGCCGTATGCCTCGATCGGAATATCCTCAACTAAAACCGGCGTCGCCCGGCCAGTCCGAAGCCCGGCAATATCCTGCTTCAAATGTTCGACGGCTTTTTGGAAATCTTCCCGCGCTGAATCAACAAATGTCATACGGTCTGCAATTATATTTTCGTTCCTCTTGGCGGAATCGTAAAACCAATATAGATTGTTGTGTCAGTTTCCGGGTCAACGCGGATCACTGTCGGCAACTGTCCCGATGGAAGCTTATTTGTCTTCCATCGCTGCCCCCCATCCATGGAGGTGTAAAATGTGGAGCGATTATTAATGGTCGCGGTGTAGTAGAGTTCACGTTCGTTATTTGGATTTACCGCAAAACCGTAAATTTGGGCGCTCCCCGGCGGCGTAATCAAATTGATGGGGTTCCACGTATCACCGCGATCTCCAGACACCAATATTCCATAGGTAGAAATCCAGTACAAAATATTTGTTTTTTCTGGATGGATCACAAAACGGCGATACTCATTCGCGTCAGGAAATTCATCCAAAGCATCTTTTGTTGAAATCCAGGTTACCCCACCATCCTCTGAACGGTGCAATCCATGTTTGCGCGTTGCCGCATACAATACGCCTTCGGAAATCGGGTCTGTTTCAACTTGAGCCACGCCGCTCTTAAATCGATGAACCACCTGCCAGGCGACGCCATTATCGTCGCTTTCCAGCAAATCCCCATTGCTTTCTCCCATGAAAATCTCGTACGGACGGAATGGATTGTAGGCCAGCGAATTCACGCGCACGTCTGTCCGTGATTCTCGATAAATTTCTTCCCAGGTTCTGCCGCAATCATTTGACTGATACACCTCTCCGCCATTCGTCGCCACAATCGCGCACTTATTTTCCGGATGCACCGCCGCGGCATAAATAAAACCGGTCGACAATTTGCCTTCCGCCGCCCGCCAGCTTTTGCCATTATTGTATGAATAAAAAAGCCCGTGCCCGCGCGACAACCAGTACATGGCTTTATCGTCTTGCGGATCGTTCACCAGCCGATAGACACTCACTTGAGAGAGTGTCTTCACCCCTTCCAATGTCGGGAGCTGTGACACTTGTTTCCAATTCTCACCTTTATCTTCCGACACAAACACCCCGGCCGGACCGCTTGTTTGCGCCCCGCTCCCTCCACCCGAGGAGAGAGAAACACATCCTTGGCCCATGAGAAGAAGTGCTGCTCCCAAAAAAAGAATTGTTCGGTGCTTCATATATGAATTATGGGATTTCTAAAAGAATATGTTCAACAAGCAAACGCGGGTGAATATTCTCATGGATAAACCTTTTGGCTTGATTGATTTTTTCGTGGATACG
>JAHFIC010000043.1 GCA_023246555.1 Candidatus Magasanikiibacteriota bacterium | reverse complement strand
CCGATTGCGGACCAAAGTTCAAACATTTGAACGGCAAATGTTCACTCGAAATGAGCATCAAAAAAACGGCCCAGTGGCCGGTGATTGTTGGTGAAAAAGAGCCAAAAAGGTAACGGTAACCCCATGACGGCTCCTTTCCGGCGGGTGTCCTTTGGACAGCCGCCATGCAATGTCCCTCGTCGGGGCTGGTGGATTAGGTTCCGACAAAACACTATTGTCAGAACAAATGAGTTTAGCACAAAAACACCCTTTTGTCAAGGGGTCGATTTGTGCGATATTTTGCCTTATTTAAGCGAAATTACTCTTCGTGCGTCCTAGCCGCGTGGGTGGGGTTTTCGGCCGCTTTTTCAGCGAGGCGTACTGACCAACCCCGATCTTGCCGTACATCCAGTTTGATTTCTTTTCTAGCTTCCCTCATTTTACCCAAAAGAATACCTACAAATTCGGCACGTTCCGCAGGTTTTTTAAGGCCTAATTCGTCCAAAGCGCGAAAGAGAGCGCCCTCAGCGCTTAAATTCGTACTCTCGCGTAATACTTGTTTCGCCCGATCGAAGATTTGGTCTGCCAGAGGCAGTGTTTCTTGTTCGCTCATACGCATCTATCGTACGTCGTTTCATGACTTGAAACAAGGTCAGAAATTTTCTATACTAAATGGTACTTATGATGTTGAAACGATTTTTTCTTATTTTCCTTTTTGCCGCGCTTCTTCCCGCCGCCGCAGAGGCAAAAGACCCAAAGCCAACGATTCGCGACGACGCCTATAGCGCGCGTTTTGTTTCGCAGTCGATTGTCGACCCGATTGTCATTTCTGCCGGCGAGACACAGCAGGTGACGATTCGTTTTCGGAATACGGGAACGGCGACGTGGAATGCCACGGGCGCGCGGTATGTATCGGCGTATACGGTCGAACCCAGAGACCGCGCATCGCTGTTTCGCAGTCCATCGTGGACGAGTAGCAAACAAACCGCGGCTATCCTAAAATCCGTGAAGCCGGGTGAGACAGGAGAAGTGACCATCGCGCTCTCGGCTCCGGCAACGTCGGGAACCTACGAGGAAGAATTTTACCTCGCGGCGGAGAATTACAGTTGGGTTGCGGGCGGATATTTTTATCTAAAAATCAATGTTGTGCCGAATACGAAGGCAACGCCCGATCCTGTCCCTGCCACGGCGCCATCGTCGGCGAAGGCGAATTCATTTTTACAGAGTCCGAAAGTTGTCGAGGCGAAAGGCGGCGATCCGGTCCCGCTTATTATCGGTTTCCAAAATATGGGAACGGGAGAGTGGAAGCGTTATGGCCTTGTCTTAAAACAAGAAATCTCCGTGGCCGCGGCAATGCCCTCGTTTGCCGATGCGACGTGGGCTGATCCGATTGTTGTTTTTCGCAAAGATAAAGTTGTTAGCAGAGGCGGCACGACGCGGGATGAGGTATTGTTCCGCGCGCCGCGCACTGTGGGTACCTATACAGCAATCTTTCATCTTGAGGTGGATGGCGCGGTGCTCGACGAGCCGGTTATTGAAATTCCGATTACGGTCACCGATAACGCGCCGGATCATTATGTAGAGCCGTTTGGTGCAGGGCAGCCTTTACCGCCGCAAGCGTATCTTTTGCCGGAAGAACCTCGGATACGCGTCGGGTTATGGCAGTCGCCGGAATTTGTCCAGTTTCGTTCGGAAGACGACGAGTACAATGTTTTTTCCGGCCAGGTACAGGTTGGCGTCTTGCCGCGACAGCAGTTTGGAATTTTGAAAATGGAGAATGGCCAGTATTCCTTTCACGGTGGCGGCAGGGAGATTCTGTCGGACGATTATATTCGGCTGTCGCCCACGAACAATCCGCACGCGTCATTTATTTTATGGAATTACACGCGGCGAGTGAGCTGGAAGGGGCCCGGGAATTTCAACCGCTATCGGGGAGCGTTTGAATTCCGGCGCGGGGAAACGCGAGCCAATATCTGGGTTGTGAACGATCTTTTGCTCGAAGACTATGTCCGCGGTATTGCCGAGAATTCCAATGGCGCTCCGTCAGAGTATTTGAAAGCGCAGACTGTGGCTCAACGCAGTTATGCCTATGCGACAATTCAGAGCAATAAGTATGGTATTTTTGATGTCGTGGCGACGACCGGAGACCAGCTGTACCTCGGCATTGAGAGCGAACGGATAACGCCGAACTTTGTCGCGGCGGCCGATGCCACGCGCGGGGTCATGGTGCGGTATGAGAACAATGTCGTCTTGACGCCGTATTTCGCCAATTCGGATTGCCGGACACGGAGCTGGACCGAAGTGTGGGGCGGGTCGGTGAAACCATGGCTCACGCCAGTCAAAACAACCTATGATTGCGCCGCTGGCCGAGGAAAAAAAGGCCATGGCGTCGGCATGTCACAGCTCGATGCGTCGGCGCGGGCGAAACAGGAAGGACTTGATTTTGCGGCGCTTCTTCACTACTATTATACGGACGTTTCGATTGAACGCTTGTACGAGTAAGACGTTTTCATTTATGTTCGACAGGATCGAGAAAGCCATCGAAGATATTCGAAATGGCAAAATGGTGGTGGTGGTTGACGACGAAACGCGTGAAAATGAGGGCGATTTGGTCATTGCGGCAGAAAAGATCACGTCGGAACAAATGGCATTTATGATCCGTTACACCGGAGGGGTCGTGTGTCTATCGCTCGACGAGGGCATTGCTGACCGGCTCGATCTGCCGCCAATGGTCTCGCGCAATACGCTAAAGAATGAAACGGCATTTACTGTGAGTATTGACGCGAAAGATGGTGTTTTGACGGGTATTTCTGCAAAAGATCGCGTCCAGACGATTCAAACAGCCATCCGGAGAGATGTGGTCCCGGGTGATTTGTCGCGTCCAGGCCATGTATTTCCGCTTCGGGCCAAGCAAGGCGGGGTGCTCTGGCGCGCCGGGCATACCGAAGCGTCGGTGGATTTGTGCCGGATGGCAAATCTCACTCCCGCGGCCGTGATTTCGGAATTGATGAAAGACGACGGCACCATGATGCGATTGCCAGAACTCCACAACTTTGCCAAGATGCATGGGCTCACTATGATTTCTGTCGCCGACCTGATTGACTATCGGCGGAAACATGAAAAATTTATTCGGCTTGAAGCACAAAGCAATCTTGAAACAGCGTCTGGCGCTTGGAAAATTTTTATCTATCGCGATCTTTTGCACGATGCGGAACAGATAGCCTTGGTCAAAGGAGATATCGCAAATGCCGATGGCCCCGTCTTGGTACGCGTGCATTCAGAATGTTTTACAGGCGATGTGCTCTCTTCCCGTCATTGTGATTGTGGTCCTCAGCTTGATTGCGCACTTGAGCTTATCGAAGAAGCCGGATGCGGCGTGCTTTTATATATGAAACAAGAAGGACGAGGAATCGGATTGGTGAATAAAATTCGTGCCTATGAACTGCAACAGAAAGAAGGGCTCGACACGGTCGAAGCCAATACGCGTCTCGGTTTTCCAGAGGATCTTCGCGAGTATGGCATTGGCGCGCAGATTTTAGCGGATCTGGGAGTGCGGAGTCTTCGGCTCCTGACCAACAACCCAAAAAAATTAGCCGGGATATCTGGATATGGGCTCGAAGTGGTGGAGCAGGTGCCGATCGAGATTGCGCCAAACGAATGGAATAAGAAATATTTGCTGACGAAAAAAGAAAAGTTGGGGCATCTTCTGCAGAGAATCTAGAGAGTAGAAAATAGGAATTTTTTTTTGATAGCACATGAAACGAGTATCTTCTGGTGACGAGTTTTTTATGCGCCGAACGTTTGAATTAGCGCGTTTGGGCGCTGGTTTTGTTTCGCCGAACCCCATGGCTGGGTGTGTGATTGTGAAAGACGGAGCAATTGTTGCGGAGGGGTATCACAAAAAGTTTGGCGGTGCGCATGCGGAAATTTCTGCGATCAAACAAGCCAAAAGCCGACAGCTGACAGCTGACAGCATGTACATTAATCTGGAGCCATGTGTTCATACCGATAAAAAAACACCGCCGTGCGTGCCGGAAATTATTCGCGCTGGGGTCACGCGCGTCGTCGTCGGCATGAAAGATCCGAATCCCGCCGTGGCGGGGCGGGGAATTCGCGCGCTTCGGCGGGCAGGGATACGCGTGGATGTCGGCGTGTTGGAAAAAGAAAGTCGCGAACTAAACGAAACGTATGCGAAGTGGATTGTGACCGGACGGCCGTTTGTCCTTCTCAAAGTTGCTGTGACGTTGGATGGCGCGCTCACCCTTAAAAAAGGAACCAGAAGTGGTTTCAGTTCCCCTGAATCCTACGCCTACGTCCATGAATTGCGGCAGCTCTATGACGCGATCGCATTGGGTTCGGAAAGCATTTTGATAGACAATCCGCTGTTAACCGCACGTCGAAAAGGCCAGCGGTCAAGAAATCCGGTGCGAGTGATTTTTGACCGACGCGGTCGGGTGCAAAAAAGCGCGAAAGTTTTTCATGAGCCAGGAGAGACGTTGGTTTTTTCGTCATCGCTTGCCGCGGCGCTTCGGGAGCTTGGGAGGCGTGGGGTCATGAGTGTTCTGGTAGAGGGTGGAGCCAAATTGGCACAGAGTTTTTTACGCGGGAGGTTGGTAGACAAGCTCATGGTCACGGTGACGCCGCAGGTGGCGCATGATCTAAACGCACCACGATTCCCTTTTGGGTATATTCGGTTTTCAAAAAGCCGTTGGGAGATTCGCGGTGCTGATGCTTGGTTTATCGGGTATCTGGGTATGGAGAAAAAAAGCCGCGCCGAACGAGATAAGTCGTGGCGCGGGGTTCACTGATCCGTGTGATTCGATCACGGGAGGTCGTCTTTTTTTTCTTCGTTCCCAGGGGACGTTTCGTCAGCCGATCTTTTTTTGAATTCGACGACATTCTGCGGAAGCTCCAAAGCCTTCCGCGGGTCTGAGTCTGCCTCGATGTGCTTGAATTCTTTGGTAAGCGCTTCTTGTGCGCCCTCGATGATCAGGAGAGCGTCATCGATCGCACGCCCATCGAGACGGCCCAGCGCTTCAGCAGTGTGGCCCAGGATGCCGTCCATTTTTCTGAGCAGATCGTGCTGTGTGGTACTTTGCCGATCAAGGGCAGCTTGGAGGTGTTTTACTGCTTCGGAACCTCCACGGATATTTGTGATTCGTCGTTGCTGATCACGAACCGCTTCAGTACGATCGACGAGCTCTTCGTACAGAAGGCGCATCGTGGCAATTTGTTCGTTAAGGCCTTTTCGGGCCTCTTCGAAAGGCTCTGTGTCCGGCACGAGTATCCAGATTGCGCGTCCGATATCGTCGAACCTCTTGAGTTTCTCGATTTTGTTTCGATCTTGAATGAATCCCCGCCATTGGGTGGAGTGATCGAGGAGCCACCCTCGATGATCAAACCATTCAACGAAACGGGACAGCGGTCGGCGTCCCACATACACCGCAGTGCCAGCAGTAGCAATACCCAGCAAAAGAGATAGCCATGTCACGTTACTTCCCTCCTTTTCGTTGCTGATATTGAGGGATACCGTTACCAATTTGGCTCCTGAAAAGGTGTTTTTTTGTTTTAACCATGCTAAAATATCCACCTTTAACCGGTTAAACTCACTAAATATGCCCAAAAAAACAAAATCCACACTGT
>JAHFIC010000019.1:14238-14665 GCA_023246555.1 Candidatus Magasanikiibacteriota bacterium | reverse complement strand
GCTCGCGGCGGTGGGGGTGACGGGATTCACCACAACCCCGATTGCGACAATCGGCCTCGGCCGCGCCCTTGGGCAGAGTGTCTTCCTTTTTGGAAACATATTTGCGGCTTTGGCCATGGGGACCAGTTTTCTTATGGCGGGCGTTGCTCTGCGTGATTCATTGGCTTGGGATTTTAAGATAAACGGAATTATCGCGGCGGCGGTTGTCTGCGGCATTCCTTTTTTGGTGTTTTTGGCCGGTTTGCGCCAGTTTGCCTCTGCAGTCAATCTGGTCGGCGGTTTTTTTATGCCAATAGAAATTATTCTTATTCTCCTTATGTATATTCGTTTGAAAGTATCCACAAAGGGCGCTTGACCAAATGACGGCGTCGTGGTAAGCTCATGACACAATTGAACAAATATCAAGAGTTCTCCCGCCACGGCGGGA
>JAHFIC010000019.1:0-14228 GCA_023246555.1 Candidatus Magasanikiibacteriota bacterium | reverse complement strand
TCCCGAGAGATTCGGGAAATGAAGTGAAGCTTCTATCCGTATGGGTACGAAGTCTTTTCGTTTTTATAGGAGGAAGAAAGTCATGGCAGTTCCGCGTAGACAGGTCGAAGCATTCGAAGTCCTTTTCAGCAATCGGAAGCCGACGTCGTTCACCAAGCTTTCGGGGGGCTGGGTGTTGAGGGGAGGTTCGGATGGGGCGCTTCCTTTGCACCTTCTCGGCGTCACGAAGACGTGTACGTCGGGAAAGCCCGTGGCGGTGTTCGGTTTCGCGCCGCAAGGGACCGAAGCCGAGAAGTCGGTTACTCTTGATGCAGGTGCGGCGTATCATTTCGCGCTTCTCACGGCGCTCGGCGGCAAGAAGGTCCTCGCCACGGAAATCGTCCCGGAGAAATCCGAGAGCGGATTCCGGCGGACCGAAAACGAAGTCGAGTACATCATGGAATAAGCCGGGATCAGTCGGTGGAAGGCGAACGGCGCGGGGCGGTGTCATCTTGACCCGCTCCGCGCCACCTATTATTGTACACACAACTCAATTACTTATTATTCGTTATGTCTCAATCGTATTTATTCACCTCCGAATCCGTCACCGAAGGTCATCCGGACAAAATTTGTGATCAAATTTCCGACGCGGTGTTAGACGCGCTTTTGACGCAGGATCCGGCTTCACGCGTCGCGGTCGAGTGCTTTACAACCACCGGCCTGGTGGTGGTCGGCGGAGAAGTGACCACCAAAGGGCATGTCGACGTGCAGAAGATCACGCGCGAAGTTTTGGAATCAATCGGCTATACCGATCCGGCGTACGGCATTGATGCCGAACACGCCGGAATTTTGGTTTCGATTCATGAGCAGTCGCCCGACATCGCGCAGGGCGTTTCCAAAGCAACCGCCGAAGAGCAGGGAGCAGGGGATCAGGGACTCATGTTTGGCTACGCGACAGACGAAACACCGGAGTTCATGCCATTGCCGATACTCTTAGCGTACAAATTAGCCGCGCGATTGGCAGAGGTGCGCAAGGAGAAAATTTTATCGTATTTGCGTCCCGATGGAAAAAGCCAGGTAGCGGTAGAGTATCGAGATGGCGTGCCGGTTCGCGTGCACAATGTGGTCGTCGCGGCACAACATGACGAGGGCATTTCTTTGGAGCAATTGCGCGCAGACATCCTGCGCGAGGTTATTCGTCCGGTGTGCGATAGGTGGCTTGACGAGAAGACGCTGTATCACATCAATATGACTGGTCGGTTTGTGGTTGGCGGGCCGCATGGCGACACCGGGCTCACTGGCCGAAAAATTATTGTGGATACCTACGGCGGCATGGGACGGCATGGCGGCGGTTGTTTTTCGGGAAAAGATCCGTCGAAAGTCGATCGCTCCGGCGCATACATGGCGCGCTATGCGGCGAAAAATATTGTGGCCGCAGGATTGGCAAAACGGTGCGAGGTGCAAGTGGCGTATGTGATCGGCCGCGCCGAGCCGACGTCAATTAACGTGAATACCTTTGGTACAGGGACAGTGAGTGACGAAAAGCTGATTGACATGATTAAAAATGTTTTCGATTTTCGTCCGGGGAAAATTATTGAACATCTTGGGTTGTTAAAACCGATCTATCGCAAAACTTCGGCCTACGGCCATTTTGGCCGTCCGGATTTTCCGTGGGAGAAGTTGGATAAAGTGGAAGAATTGAAGCGAGCGGTAGTATAGTTTTCTTCGTTTTGTTATCTTTCGTCACCGTATTGTTTTGAGAGGCGTCGGGGAAACATCCTGAATGGCAAATTGACCCCATCTTTCGGGCATGGTGTCCCGCCAACGGCGGGACGAGAAAATGGGGTTGCTTTAGGGAGTGAGCACGCTGGGCGAACGACCGTGCCAGACAGGGTGTTTCCCGAGCCGATTGGTCGATATAAAATAAATTTTCAGAGGATAGCATTTTTGAAAAAGTTTTGCCATCTTGTTTTATATAAACAAAAAATTCCGACCAATCGGAATTTTTTGTTCGTGGGCGTGCAGAGCGAATCTTTACGATTGCCCCGCACGCCCGGTTGATTCCCCCTACCTCCCGCTTATTTGCGGGGAGGTCTTTCCTCCTCCCACCCTTCTGCCTCGAGGCCATTTCGGAACCCCTTGGGGTGCACCATCGCGCGGGCGATGGACGGGCGCACTTCGCGATCGAAGTTTCGCCCACGGACGTGGCCGATGCCGGCATAGCCGGCGAGAGAAAGAAAGAGAGCGCCGCAGGCGGTCAGTCCCGACTCCAGGGGGTATACCCCCCAGAACATCAGGATCAACCCGCCTACAAAGATCAACGCCCCCGCGTTCATTACCCACCACCAAGGTCTTTCCGTCTTCATTTCTTCTCCTCTCCGGGTATTATGTTGTTTTTTCCGATTTAACCCAGAGAAAAAGCAGTATAGCACAAAATTGGTGTTTTGTCAAGGTTTTTGCTAGGATATTTGTTAGAACAGAGCAAAGTATGAGTGTTTTTCAGGCGATTGTTTTGGGGGTCGTTCAGGGTCTCACCGAGTTTCTTCCGGTATCATCCTCCGGGCATCTTATTTTTTTTCCTGCGTTTTTTGGCTGGGAAGATCAGGGCGTCGTATTTGATACGGTTATACATTTGGGAACGCTTCTGGCCGTTCTTTTTTATTTTAGAAAGACACTGCTCTCGCTCATTCGCGACCGCCATCTCCTCGAACTCATAATCGCGAGCATGATTCCGGCTGGATTTGTGGGTCCTCTGTGGGGCGAGCGGATTGAATATCTGTTTCGGTCTCCGCAGGTGGTCGCGTGGAGTCTGATCGGCTGGGGGGTAGTGCTTGGTTTTGCGGATTGGTATGGCAAACGTCAAACAAAGGATACCGACGTTCAGTGGAAACACGCGATTCTCATGGGGGTCAGCCAAGCGCTTGCCCTTATCCCCGGAACGAGCCGATCGGGAATTACCATGAGTGCCGGCTTGTTTTCCGGTTTGAAAAGAGAAAAAGCCGCCGAGTTTTCTTTTCTCATGAGTATTCCCATCATTGCCGCGGCTGGCGGCGCTGGATTGAGGCATCTTGCCGCCGCGGCGGATGGCAGTGTCGCAGTCACCCCGTTTGTTTTTGGTTTTCTGGCCTCGGCCGTGTCTGGGTTTTTTGCCGTGAAGGGGCTGTTGCGATTTTTGACCAAGCACGGCTTTTTGCCGTTTGTTGTTTATCGAATCATTGTCGGGATTTGTATCCTTATCTTCGTTGTATGAACCAGAAGGAGCTGTTTCATTGGGTTTTTGTCGTTTCTGAAAAGATCAATACACCTGCCTATGTTGTCGGCGGCTATGTGCGCGATGAAATCATGGGGCAAAAAGACATCAAAGATATTGATGTTGTCGTTGGCGGCAGCGGGATTGTCTTTGCCAAGGCGTTTGACGAAGCGCTGTCGGCTCTCGGCGAGGAGAAAGTGGGACGGCTGGTCGAGTTCCCTGATTTTGATACCGCGCGATACGTGTTTCCGGAAATCGAAATTGAATTCGCCGGGGCGCGCCGCGAATCGTATCGAGAAACCTCTCGAAAGCCGAGTGTGAAACCCGCAACGATTGAAGAAGATTTAAGCCGGCGCGATTTTACCGTCAATGCGATGGCGCGGCAGGTCGAGGACGGTGGCTTTGGTCAGCTCCTTGATCCATTTTATGGAGAAAGAGATATCAATGAAAAAATTCTTCGCACCCCTTTATCGCCCGATGAAACATTTTTCGATGATCCACTCCGCATGCTTCGCGCGGCGCGGTTTGCGTCTCAGCTCGGTTTCGCCATTGAAAAAGAAACCTTATCGGCCATGGTTCGGCACGCGGAGCGTTTGCCGATTATTTCAGCCGAGCGAATCAAAGAAGAGCTCTTCAAACTTTTGGCAACCCCGAAACCATCGGTCGGACTTCAGATTCTCTATGGGACAAAGCTCCTGGATCAGTTTTTGCCGGAAGTAACGGCGCTCGCTGGCGTCGAAGAGGCATTTGGCTATACCCACAAAGATAATCTTTCCCACTCATTTGCGGTGGTTGATAATATCGCGGAGCGGTCGCCGAAGGCACTGCTCCGGTATGCCGGGCTGATGCACGACATCGCCAAACCAAACACCAAGAAATTCGCTTCTGGGCGCGGGTGGACGTTTGATATGCACGAACATCTTGGCAAAAAAATGAGCGTTGATATTGGACGACGGTTGCGGTTATCGATCGACGAATCGAAATGCGTGGCAAAACTGATTCGATGGCATCTTCAGCCGATTGCGCTTATGGATGAGGGGATTACCGACAGCGCGGTGCGCCGTCTTATCGTCACCTTAGGAGATGATTTGGCGGATCTCCTCATCCTCTGCCGGAGCGATATCACGACGGGGAATCAAAAAAAGAAGGTGCATCGACTGAAAAATTATGAACGGCTTGATGCCCGCATCTCAGAGGTGATTGAAAAAGACAAACTTCGCGCGTTTCAGTCTCCGGTGCGCGGAGAGGAGATTATGGAGGTGTGTGGATTGAAGCCGGGACCGACCGTTGGAGAAATAAAAGAAGCGATTGAAGAGGCCATTCTTGATGGGAAAATTCCGAATGAGTACGAGTCGGCAAAGCTGTATTTTGAGAAAATAAAAGGTGAGTTTATTAAAAAAGCTCAAGAGTGGGAAAGGGCATAGAGGTGTGTTATACTAGCGTTTGTATGTTTTCTCCGTGGCATGATTATTTGTATCAACCGCTGTTTAATTTTTTGATTTGGATTTATAACGATTGGACGGATATGAATTTTGGCTGGGCGGTTGTGTATCTGACGTTGATTCTGAGGCTTGTTTTGCTTCCGTTTACGCTTTTGAATGAGCGCAATAGCGTAAAAAATGCTGAGATTGCGGCAGAGGTCACAAAAATATCAAAAGAATATCAAGCCGACCCAATACTCCGTAAAGAAGAAATTCGAAAATTGTTAAAAAAACGGCGTGTCCAGCCATGGGCACGCGTCGTCGTTATTGGGGTTCAGCTTCTTGTGCTGGTGTTGCTGTATCAGGTATTTTTACGAGGGATCACCGGTGAAAATATTTTGAACACGCTCTATACTAGCGTGGATTTCCCCGGGGTTATTGACACGAATTTTTACGGTTTTGACCTTGCGAAACGGCATGATTACTTATGGGCAGGGGCCGTCGGGTTTTGGCTTTTGGCTGAAATTTATATTGATCTTCAAAAGAAAAAAGCCAGTGGATTAAAAAAAGGAGATTTGCTGTTTTTACTCCTATTTCCAGTATCGGTCTTTCTGGTGCTTTGGTATCTGCCAATGGTAAAATCGCTTTTCATCTTGACATCGATGCTATTTTCTGTTATTATTGCTCAAATAAGTAAGGTGTTATTCAGCTCGAAAACGCCGGCAACAGCGCATCACTAGCTGCTAGAGCTGCCGGAGCTTCTGAAGCTTCTGAAGCTTCAGAAGCTGAGGAAGCCTTAGAAGCTAATTCAATCATATGGCCGACGATTCGTCATCACTCGATAAGCTCATGTATTCCTTCGTCATGGAGGATGTCTTGAAGGGGCTCTTTATTTATGTGCCGCCTGGGTATGTGGCGTGTGTATATGATTTGGGTCGCGGAGTGCTGAAGAAGGTCCTCACTCCAGGATTGCATTTCAAAATACCGTTTTGGCAGAAAGCGAAATTATTCAATACGCAAACGCTTGAGTATAGCATTTCCCGCGAGTTTAATTTAGTCCACGAGCGCGCGTTAGGGGACATTCCGATCGCGGCGGTATCGCAGGATGGTAAAAAGATTGCGGTTGAAGGCA
The DNA here is from genome assembly GCA_023246555.1 of Candidatus Magasanikiibacteriota bacterium. Lineage (GTDB taxonomy): Bacteria > Patescibacteriota > Patescibacteriia > Magasanikbacterales > UBA922 > JAHFIC01. The sequence continues at coordinate 8,446 of JAHFIC010000019.1, read as the reverse complement.
CGATTCTTCTTCGCTTGGATATTCATCAGATACCGTCAATTTGGCAGACAATCGGTGAGGACTTTGTCGCAAAAATCATTCGCCCCACGGTACGGAGTCGGATTCGCATGGTGGCGAGTCGGTTTCCTTTTGCCGATATCGTTGGGCCGCAACGCGACGCGGTGGAATTGGATTTAAAAAATGAATTGGAACGCATCTTCTATTCTCGCGGTATTTTTGTCGAAAACGTGCTTCTTTCGGAAATTGCCGATATTCGCGAGTTTACAAAGACGGCGGGGGAGTAGTGGTCGAAGTGATTTTGGTTCGGCCGCTCCTCTTCGTAATATAAAACACAGCCGGTTAAGACCGGCTGTGTTTTATATTCAGCAAAAAATACAAAGTTCAGCCGGCCTTTCTGAGGGCGAATGAACCTGAAGAGTCGTGTCGTAAATTCCTGACACCCCACCCTCTGTTTAAGAGGTGGGTGTGGATAACTGGCTTTTAAGGGTTGCGAAGGGTAAATAAGTGGTATATAATGGGTATACGTGGGATAAAGTGGGTAATACCCACTGAAGTGAAACACCATGCTTGTCTGTTTTAACTTCATTCGTGGGTATGTTTATCGGCGAGTACGCGCACAATCTCGATGACAAAGGGCGTCTAGCCATCCCAAAGAAATTTCGGGCGGATCTGGCAAAAGGCGCAGTCGTCACACGCGGACTTGATTCGTGTTTGTTTCTCTACACCAAAAAGGAATGGCAAGCGCTTGCAGGAAAGCTCGCTACCTTGCCATTTGCGCAAGCCAATACCAGAGCGTTCGCTCGGCTCATGCTTGCGGGGGCGATGGATGTGGAGATAGATAAACAGGGGCGAATTATGATACCGGAATACCTGCGTGTCTACGCAGGTATTGCGAAAGAGCTTGTGATCGCAGGCCTTTATAGCCGGTTGGAACTGTGGAATAAAGAGCAGTGGGAGACGTACAAGAAAAAAACCGAGGCTGAAAGCAATCAAATCGCGGAGCAAATGGCATCACTTGGTGTCTAAGAGTAATAGAGTAAGAAGCGTACGCTATGCGACATGTACCGGTGTTATTGAGTGAAACCATTGAAGCGCTGAAATTGAAATCTGGCATGCATGTGATTGATTGCACGCTTGGCGATGCTGGACACGCAGAGGCAATACTTGAGGCAACAGCACCGAATGGAAAACTCCTTGGTGTTGATGCGGACCCAGAGGCGATCCTCCGCGCGAAGCAATTTTTGTATCGGTTTGGTGATCGAGTCGTGTTTGTTCGAGACAATTTTTCCGGCCTTGGGGAGAGTGTCTCCCGTCTGGCCTTTGGTCCGGTCCATGGAATCATTATGGATCTTGGCTGGTCCAGTCCGCAATTTGAAGAGCGAGGTCGTGGATTCAGTTTTCAAAAAGACGAGCCATTGGATATGCGGTATGGTGGTGGAGAATCCACAACGGCGGCAGATGTTGTGAATGTTACCCGGGAAGACGAGCTCGAAAGAATTTTTCGCGAATATGGAGAAGAAAAATTGAGCAAGGAGATCGCGAGAGCAATGATTGAGAAACGACGCATTGCCCCAATAATACGAACGGTTCAGTTGGTAGAAGTTATTCTAGAAACATACAAGAAAAAATTACAATCGAAAAAAGATGTGCCGTGGGTGGGTGGTCTTCATCCGGCAACAAAAGTTTTTCAAGCCTTGCGGATAGCAGTCAATAATGAGTATGGCGTCTTGGAAAAGGCTTTGCCGCAGGCAATCAATGTGCTTGCTCCTTCTGGAAGACTTGCTGTCATCACCTTCCACTCCGGAGAAGACAGAATCGTAAAACATTTTTTTAAACACCAAGAACACAAGACCATACGCATGGTATACAAGAAGCCCATTGTTTGCGTAAAAGAGGAGTACGAAGCGAATCCTCGCGCACGGTCAGCAAAGCTTCGCGTAGTCGAGAAATTATGACGATCCTCCAACGACAACTTTTGAAGATTGATGTGGGCGACATACGGCGCCTGTATTCTTGGCTGTTCCGCCCGGCATTCCGTATTGCGCTTATGATTGCTGCCGCACTTCTTTGCATTGCCTATCTCCTTCAGGTCAGCGCAATGACTGCGACGGGATATGATTTGGCGGCATTGGAACGGCAAATAGAGGAACTCAAGCGGGAAAATCAACGATTATCGTTTGAAATTGCCGGGCACCGTTCGATGACTAATATTCAAGAACGTGTTGCTGATTTTCACTTTGTTTCTATTGATACGATTCAATATCTCGAGAGCGGTGATGCTGTGGTTGCGCGTAGATAATATCTCCAATTGATCGTGAAATGATCCGGACCTGGGCGCTGAGTGTCAGGTTTTTTGTTTTTATGATAAACTACAAGTGTATGTGGCTCATCGTTCTTCAGCGCACTCTTCTCGAATTTTTTTGGCATATTCTTTTTTTTCCGATTTGGTGGTATTCTTTTGGCGCTTTTTCCGCGGCGCGAGTAAGTTTCCATGTATTTCTTTCTGGAAATTATTCCTTGGCGCCGCTGCTCTGGTTTCGGAATCTTTTTGTCCCCATGTACGGGCTCATGGATTGGCAGGGCCGCATGATTAGTTTTTTTGTTCGACTGATCAATGCGATTGTTCGAGGCGTTCTTTTGTTTGGGTGGGCGGTTTGTTGTTTAGCACTCTTCCTTACATGGTTTTTGGTACCCATAGGAGTGGTGTTCATGCTTTTGCGATCTTTTCGAGTATGAAATTCACAGAACCATCCCCGTTTGCCCTTCTGTTGTGTCCAACGTGCAGATCCGGTGGATCTGTCGGCATACGACCATGCCCGGAATGCGGTGGCAAAAGTATGGGGCGCATGGCGGCGAACGATTTTTTATATTACGGCGAGCCGATGACGCGCTACCATATTGCTCTTCGGAAAAGCCAACAGTGGCTCCTGTACTTTGAGTTGTTGGGCGCTGTCGTATTTCTTCTTGGGCTGGGTGGCGTATTCTTTTTCGGTATATTTGAACGTGATCTTTGGAATATTCTTCCGACACGTAACTTTTGGTTTGGTCCGTATGGCCAGATAACACGGTACGCGTGGTTGGCGTTTGTTGCGCTTGGTTTCCTCGTCTACCGCTTAACGAAGACTGAGCGTCCAGTAAAAAAACTTTTTTATGCGAAAGAGTGGACAAGCGCCTCGGCCACGCCTTCTGCACTCTCCCCAGATGAGGCGCTGACCTGGAGCATGGTAAAAAAAATTCCATTCCGTCGGCGAAAAAATATTGCCCATTTCTTTAGTCTTGACGCACGGTTTGCCCTTGAGCGTGCGTACACAATAGCCGAAAAACAGGATAGTGAATTTTTATTGCCGGCGCATATTTTTCTTGCGCTCCTGTCCGTTCCCGACATCAGAGGTGTTTTTCTTCGTTTGGGAGTATCGCCTAGCACACTTGGGGCGCATGTATCGGATAGCATCGCCCGATCGCCTATTAAACGCACGCCAACCCTTGCGCCGGAGTCGCAGCAAGTATTGTTTCATGCGCATGAGCTCGCGATTGCGGCTCGCCAGGAGCACGTTGAGCCAAAGGAGCTCTTGGTCGCCTCGGTGGAATGGTCAAATGGTTTGCAAGATGTGCTGTACGATAGTGCGATTGACGCGCGAAAACTGACAAATGTTGTCGCGTGGATTCGCGTGCGGGAAGAACTCCGTCGTCAATATCGGCTTTTTCGTCAGGCGGCGCAACATCGAAGCAAATACGGTATGGACCGAGCGATGACCGCAGTGGCGACGCCATTCCTAAACGCGTTGAGTCAAGATCTTACTATTGCCGCAAAATTTGGACAGTTGAATCACTGTGTTGCCCGGGAGAAGGAAATAAATGAGATGTTTCGTGTGATTGAGGGCGGACGGCAAAATGTGCTTTTGGTTGGTCCGCCGGGAATTGGAAAGATGAGTATTATGGAAGGGGTCGTTGAGCAGATGGTCAAGGATGCCGTGCCACGGCGTTTGCAGGATAAGCGTTTAGTGCAAATCTCAAACTCTGCTCTTTTGGCAGGAACAACGGTTGCTGGGGCAGAGGAGCGCTTAATGAGAATCGTCCGAGAAATACGTCGTGCAGGAAATGTGATTCTTTTTATTCACAATATCCACGATCTGATGATCGCCGGCGCAGACAGCGGAGGGAAAGGTCTTGATGTCGCCGGTGCATTATCAGAGGCGCTCGCCTCAAAGGACATATTTGTTTTTGCCACGACGACGCTTGAAGGATTCAATCGCCATATTGTCAATTCAGAACTTGGAAGCTCGTTTGTGCGCGTGGATGTCCGAGAAATGGATGAAGACCAGGCAATTCAAGTCATCGAATCCCGGATCGGCGGGATTGAGTACAAACACAACGTATTTTTTTCCTATGATGCGATTGCGACGGCAGTGTCCTTCGCGGTTCGGTTTCTTCATGACCAATATCTGCCGGAGAGCGCGCTCGAGCTTGTTACGGAAGCGGCAAGCGTTGCTCGCTCTAAACGAGGTGAGCACACACTTGTTGCCGTCAATGATGTTGCTGAAGTGATCGCAAGTAAAACTGGAATTCCCGCGACCACAGTTTCCGCGGATGAATCGGATAAGCTCTTGCAGTTGGAAAGGGTGATGCATGAGCGCATTGTCGGTCAAGACGAGGCGGTATCGCTTGTCGCAAACGCGCTTCGCCGGGCTCGAGCGGAAATCCGTTCGACCAAACGACCGATTGCTAATTTTCTTTTCTTGGGGCCGACCGGAGTTGGGAAAACCGAATTAGCCAAAACCATCGCGGAGATATATTTTGGCGGTGAGGAGCGGATGTTGCGTTTTGACATGAGTGAGTTTCAAGATAAATCAAGTTTGTATCGTTTAATCGGTTCTCCGGGACAGCAGGGAACCGGGCTCCTGACCGAGGCGGTGCGTCAGCATCCATTTTCACTCGTCCTTCTTGATGAATTGGAAAAAGCCGACAAGGATGTTATCAATTTGTTTTTGCAAGTGTTTGATGACGGTCGTTTAACTGACAGTGTCGGTCGGGTGATTGATTTTACCAATACCATTGTTATTGCCACATCCAACGCCGGTACTGCCTACGTGCAACAAGCGTTCGCTCAGGGCCGAGCCCCCGACGAGGTTCAGCAGTCGCTTATTCATGGAGAATTGGCCGAATATTTTCGACCGGAATTTTTGAATCGTTTTGATGCGATCGTCTTGTTTCGAGGGCTTGAGCGTAATGAAATTAAACAAATCGCGCGTTTGATGCTAAAACGGATTGAAAAAGATCTGGAGCACCGCGGCATCTCGCTTCGTATTGAAGAGAGCGCTCTCGACGCCCTTGCCGAGATTGGGTTTGATCCTACTTTTGGCGCCAGACCCATGCGCCGAGCGATTCAAGATAAAGTAGAAAATGCGCTTGCGGGATTCGTGCTCTCTGGTACACTTGAGCGCAGAGATACCATTGTATTGGGCGCTGGCGCTGAGATTCGTATAGAGAAATATATCAAGTAATTTGGTGGAGATTATGCTTGAAGAAGAGAAAATCGAAAAACCAACACGCGAGTGGAAACGATCCTATACAATATTTTTGGTTATTTTTTTACTCGGTGCGATTGGAGCAAAAGTCTGGCAATATCGTTCACCAAAGAGCATCATTATCCTGAAAGATGCTCCACTCAATGTCCTCGTGGCAGACACCCCGCTCCTTCGGTTTAGGGGTTTGGGCGGACGGGCATCTCTTGGAAAGTACGACGGCATGTTGTTTCTTTTTCCGGAATCGGGGCGGCACGGCATCGTGATGCGGGATATGGAATTCTCCATTGACGTTGTCTGGTTTTTCAATGGCGAAGTGGTTGATATTGCCCAGAATCTTGCGCTCCAGCCTGGGGTTCCAGAGGATCATTTGCGAGGATATTTCCCAAGAATAGATGCGGATACGGTTCTTGAACTTCCCGCTGGCTGGGCAAAGGTGCATGATGTGAAGATCGGGGATACGCTCTTGACGAATCCTTCTCAATAAGGTAGCATAGAAGCCGTTATTATTTTTGCTCTTCTTTTATGATTTCTGTTATTGAAACTGGTGGAAAGCAATATATCGTCAAATCCGGTGATGTCCTTCGCGTGGAAAAACTGGCCTGTGCCGCTGGCGACACCGTTACTTTTGATAAGGTTCTTTTTGTCGGGGACGAGAATGGGGGTAACGTGAAACTTGGTACCCCGTATCTTCCTGAGATAACAGTTTCTGCCTCCTGCGTCGCGCAGGGTCGTGCCGATAAAATTCGTGTGGTGAAATATAAAAGAAAAGTCCGATATCGCCGGGTTCACGGCCATCGGCAAGCATTTACTTCAGTAAAAATTGCATAACAGGGGGGATGTGTTTATGTCTTCACTCGATGGGCAATCGCGTTTCCAAGCGTGATGTCGTCTGCGTAACGCAAATCCGATCCCATGGGAAGCCCGCGCGCGAGGCGTGTGACTGTCAGTCGAGGCGCCCCTTCCCTTATGAGTCGTGTGAGTGCGAGTATGGTCGTTTCTCCGGCGACATCCGGATTAAACGCCAGGATAATTTCACGGAAAGGCCCAGCAGCCTGTATGCGGGAGAGGAGCTCTTTTATTTTGAGTCCGCGCATCTGTTCTTCATCGATGGGGTCAATAGTCCCGCGAAGCACATGGTAATATCCACGATATGTTCCTGTGTGCTCCAATGCTTGAAGATCGTGAGGTTCAGCGACAATACAAAGAAGCGTTTGATCGCGTGTGGTGTCCGTGCACAAAGCGCATGGCGAACGGTCAGAAAAATCCCAGCATGAAGTACAGCTTTTGGTTGTGCTCATGAGGTATTGGAGAGCAGAGGAGAGCTCGGCAACGTCTTTTTTTCCGGATTTGAGCAGATGAGCAACAAAACGCTCGGCGGTCCGAGGGCCGACTCCGGGGAGTTTTGAGAAGGCCTGAATCAATTGTTGAATCGGCCGTGCGTACACAGACGTTACGAGAGTCCTCCGATATTAGGCAGTCCACCCATGTCTTTCATTTTCATGGCCATGATGCGCTGGATTTTTTTCACCGCCTCGGCATGCGCATCTTTGATGCCATTTTCAAGCTTGTCTTTTTTGTCAGGAGTCAATAATTCTGGATCGATGGCAAGTGCGGTCATGGTAAGATTGCCATCCATTGTCATAATGATTTTTCCTCCAGCCGAATTCACGGTGATTGATTCGGCTGCCAGCTTGCCTTGCAGATCTTTTGCTTGGCTTCGTAGATCTTTGAATTGTTTGAGCTTATTGAACATAACTAAAGATTAGGGGTTAGGGTAAAGGGTAGAAGGGTCCCTAAAACGTTGGCACTGCTGGCTTAGGTGGAGACGGAGAAGGTGGCGGAGCAGGCATTCGTGTATCCAAATTTCGGAAACTTGCCCGTGTTTCATCAAAAAAGACTTTCACCAGTCCGGTCGGACCGTTTCTGTGCTTCGCGATATGGATTTCCGCGATCCGGCGTTCATCAGGCGGGACATCCTCGATGCGGTAATTTCGGTCAGCGGCTTTTCGATAAATAAACATGACCACGTCCGCATCCTGCTCAATACTACCAGATTCACGCAAATGAGCAAGCTTTGGAATTGCTGGTTTTTGCTGTTCGACTGCGCGTGACAGCTGGGAGAGCGCCAAGACCGGCACGTTCAATTCACGAGCAATCCCCTTTAAATTTCTGGAGATTTCGGCCACTTCCTGAACCCGATTATCGCTGGAAGAGCTCCGTTTGTGCGATTCCATGAGTTGTAGATAGTCAATAATGACAAGCCCAAGTCCATGCTCGGCCTGCAGTCGTCGCGCTTTGCTTCTGATGTGCATAACATTATTGCCCGGCTGATCGTCAATGAAAATTGGCGCTTCTGAAAGGACGCCCATGGCGTGGCCGATGCGCGGGAAGTCGTCGCTGTCCGGCCGGTCGGAAAGATTGCCGGTGCGCATTTTCCACAAATCAATGCCGGCTTCAGCACAGAGCATGCGGTCGACCAATTGTTCTTTGCTCATTTCCAAAGAAAAGATGCCGACTGGCGCTTTGCCTCGCACTGCGGCATGCCGCGCGATATCGAGCGCGAAGGAGGTTTTTCCTACCGATGGCCGAGCCGCAAGAATAATCAGGTCTGACTTTTGAAAACCGGCCAAAAGATGGTCCAGTTCTTTGTACCCAGTCGGAAGTCCGCGCAGTTTCCCTTTCTCTTTATGCAGCTCATCAAGACGTTCAAACGCTTCGTGGAGGACGCTTCGGATCGGGGTGAAGGCGTTTTTCAAGTGTTTCTGGGTAACGCCATACAACTGTTTTGATGCTTCATCCAAAATTTCTTCGACATCATGATCTTCTTCTTGGAAGCAGATTTTTGTAATATCCGCAGATGCGCTGAGGAGTTTTCGAAGTGTTGCTTTTCGACGCACGATCTCGGCATATTCTTCAACATG
>JAHFIC010000042.1 GCA_023246555.1 Candidatus Magasanikiibacteriota bacterium | reverse complement strand
TATCAACGTGGAAGCGTGGCTCAAGGGCCCAGATCCGGATGAGGGGTATGTCATTACCCATGCCGATCGACCGGCAGCGCTTCGTGTGCTTCAAGATATCTTTTCACGTCAAGCGATTACGTTGGTGGATCAGACCGCATTTGAAAAATCAGCTGGCGAGTTTTTGGGCTACGCCAATAAGTATCGCGTCGCTTTGCGCTATATTGCCAGCAGTGATAACACGTTCCGCGGCATTACTTTTTTCAACCTGCAAGGCCAGGATGTAGGTGTGGGCCCGTTGTATTATGTGACGTTGTATAATCCAGATAGTAACAAAATTATTTCTGGATATTTTGATCCGAGAACCGGTGTGTCTTCTGCACCCAAAGAAATAATAGAAGTGAACGCGTCGCTCCAGAAGATTGAATGGGGGAAGACGAGTGATGAGGAAGTGGAACGCCTTGACCTGACGGCTCATGAGCAATTCAAAAAAATTCTGGAAACGACACCGCGCAATCAGTTGTCATTTGGCGCGTCGCTCGACGCCGTGGATAGTTTTTTCCGTTCTGTTCATTAAGCGATTATTTTTAACTATAACACTGTGGCATCAGTCAACTATCTAGCCGTGTTCGTGGCGGCAATCTCCTCGATGGTGGTGGGTAGCGTGTGGTACGGGCCGCTCTTCGGTAAAAAATTTATGCGCGAGATGGGTATGGATCAGTGGACGCTGGAAAAGCAAGCGGCCATGAAAAAGAAAATGGTTTTTAATTACGTTGCGCAATTTGTGGCAAGTTCTGTCATGTTCTATGTGTTGGCCGGACTCATCGTGGGTTTTGGGCATACGACACTCGGGGGAGGCGTTTTGGCCGCCCTGATCATGTGGGTTGGATTTGTCGTACCGCTCAAATTGGGAGATGCTCTTTGGGGCGGTAGCATGTCCTTGTTTTGGATGAGTATCGGCAACATGCTCGCAACTCTGCTCGTTGCTGGTGCGATTATCGGAGCGTGGAGATAGCATGGAAAATTTGCTCGTCGATAGATAGGCAGGGAATACATTGCGCTGTGTCTTGAACTTCGATATAGTGAAAATATATCCTACAAAGGATGGAGGTGAAGCATGCGGCGATTGGCCGTTTTTCTGTGTCTTGTCGTTTCCTGTGCGTCCATTTTAACGACGCACCAGCGCCTTGCTCGAACGATGGCAGTTCCCTCGACCTGCGATGGGAGAAACGCTGATCTTTCCATCGTTACATACAATACTGGATTCGCGCCCAATATTAACCGTCTGGCACGGGAGCGGGTTCTACCAGTAACGGCCGAAATCGTGCGGGAAGCCATCGATGACGACATCGTCGCGTTTCAGGAAGTTTGGATCGAGGAAGATAAGCTGGTCCTAATCGCCGCTCTGCGGGAAACGCACCCGTATCTCTATGCCATCGATACCCGCGGCAAAAACGAAATCCCGGGCGATCGTTGCGACGCGGAAGCGATGACAGACATCGTCGCCTGCGTCGAGAGTAATTGTCCGATGGATGCGCTCTTTGCCTGCGCATCGGTCGTGTGTCGTGAAGAGCTCAAGGAATTATTTCTGTACGACCGACCCTGCTTCCGATGCCTTGTTTCCTCGATCGGACAAGGGTCATTGGATGGAATAAAATCGCGGTGTATTCACGGCGCCGGCGGCACCAAGGTATATGGCGGGTCAAATGGAGTCCTTGTCTTCTCCAAACATCCGCTGGAGTCGCCGATGGCGGTGAATCTTCCTGCGAGCGGCGCCAATCGAGTCGCAATCCTGGCACGGCTTTCCCTACCGGGCAAGCAGCCAATCGAGTTCGCATTTACGCACCTTTCGTCGAACGAGAACGTGCCGCCGCCAGAGCGGAGTATCTTCTCGACGTGGGAAGACGAGCGAGGCGAACAGCTCGATATCATTGATCAAGAGCTCCGCAAGCGCGCCAAAGATGGTGCTATCCAGATGATTGTTGGCGACCTCAATTTCGGCGGTTCGCGTCCGCCTTTCATTGAGGCGTATGGGGAGCACAACTGGCGGGAAGCGCTGGAGATGGGGTTCTGGTCGCCGGCGGCGCTGGCCGATCGGCCCTTATGCTCCTTCTGCGCGGGCAATACAATTTCTCATTGGACCAAAAGTGTCCTGGTTGACGGCGTATTGCTTCGATCGCGGAGCGACTATGATATCGAAGCAGTTTGCGTCGAACGCGAGTTTACCAGGCGCGTGCAGATCGCTGGTCTACGGGAAAATCTTTCGGATCACGTCGGCATTCGAACCATGTTTGATCTACGATAACCAAAGCCCTGTGCCGCAAAGCACAGGGTACGTTTTTTTGACACGGTCCATTGTTTGGTATACTCTTCTAAAGAGGCCATGTATTTATTCATATTTTTATGCCACCAGAAACACCTGATGCACAAACACATCAACAACCAGTCGCGCCTATTGCTGAAGGCATTCCATATCTTTCACCTAATAAAGAAGATGCATTGCTTATTGAGGAAGATGATGGTGAAGGAGTCGATATTCAATTAACCGAAGCTGATGTCGCAGAAGAACCACCTCCTTTGGCGCACAAAGGAGAGGATTTTATGACAGAAATTGATGAATCAGGTGTTCCCCGGCGAGTATCGCGTGGTGAGGCACTGCAACGATATCAAACAGAACAGACGGTTCGATTGGAAGATGTTCGGCGTACTGTTTTGAACCGCTCTACCACAAAAAGAGCGCCGGAAGAATTTCTTGCCGCAATCCAGCGCAATCTGGAAAGCACTCGGCGGGAAATTTACGAACTCGATCAGAAAAAACCCAAAGGAGCCAACATCATTCTTCACCCAATTGATGCCTACAAAGCGCGGAAAAGACGCAGCGCTCTTGAGAATCAATACCAAAAGCTTCTTGAAGAAGATCGTGCCGCACGAGAAAAATTATAAAGCAGCACAGTGCAGATTGTTTTATGCTATACTGCGGAGGTATGGCAGTAAAACAAAAAAAAGCATACATTGTTACCGTTGATATGGGGTACGGGCATCAGCGTGCCGTATACCCGCTTCATGATATTGCCGCTGCTCCCGAAGGATTGGCACACCACATAGATGGCGCCATAATCACTGCTAATACCTATCCCGGAATTCCGAAAAGAGATCGAACGCTGTGGGAAGGAGGTCGTTCGATTTACGAAACAATTTCACGGATGAAGAAACTCCCAATGATTGGGGAGTATATTTTTGGTATCATGGATTATCTTCAGCGCATCGAGCCGTTTTATCCGCGTCGCGATTTGTCTCGGGCTACGCTGCAAATAAAGCAAATTTACGCGACGATTCGGCATGGGTGGGGGAAAGATCTTATTGATCGGCTGAACAAGCATCCGCTCCCGCTCGTAACGTCGTTTTTTACGGTTGCGTTTATGGCGGAGGAGCATAAATATAAAGGAGATATTTTTTGTATTTGCACAGATACAGATGTCGCGCGCGCCTGGGCGCCGATGTACCCGCAACAATCCCGTATTCGCTATCTTGTGCCCAATCGTCGCGTGAAAGAACGCATGCTGTTGTATGGTATTCGTACAGAGCAATTATTTATCACTGGCTTTCCGTTGCCGAAAGAGAATCTTGGGAAAGATTTACGGGTGCTCAAAGAGTCGCTTGGTTGCCGTCTGGCGAATTTAGATCCGGAGGGGCGGTATTTCAAAAAATATGAACACACGATTGAGTATTATCTTGGCGCGCGCTATTGCAACATGAAAGCGAATCATCCGCTCACGATTACGTTTGCCGTCGGCGGCGCGGGCGCTCAGCGCGATATCGGGGTCGCCATTCTTGAAAGTCTTCATGAGCATATTGATCGCGGTGAAATTCGATTGAATCTTGTGGCCGGTGTCCGGCAGGATGTTTTTCGGTATTACGAGACTGCGGTTAGGTCCATGCATATCCAGCGTTTGCATCAAGGCAACATTGTTATTCTCTACGGCGAAACAAAATCGGAGTATTTTCGGCTTTTCAATGAGGCGCTCCTCACGACCGATATCTTGTGGACAAAGCCGAGCGAATTATCATTTTACGCGGGGCTGGGGCTGCCCGTTATTATGGCGCCCCCAGTGGGGAGCCAGGAAGATTTCAATCGCGATTGGTTGTTATCTATTGGCGCTGGGTTTACTAGTGAAGACCCTCGGTATACGAACGAATGGCTGTTTGATTGGCTGCGGTCTGGCTGGCTGGCTGAGGCGGCCATGAATGGTTTTATGAACGCCCCCCGAAATGGTGCCTACCATGTGGCAGATGTAGCGTTGCACGGGAAGAAAAGTGAAATTGAGGACGTGCATCTTTTGTAGGGCTTGTCTATGTGGTTTTTCATTGCGCTTTTAGGATATTTGCTCCTCGCGATTGTCATGATCCTCGATAAAGTTATTGTCTCCGAATCTCGTGTTTCACCGATTGTGTATACATTTTATTCAACGATTATCGTTCTTCCAATACTGGTTGCCGCCCCCTTTTTAGGACGACTTTCGGTGGTGGAGTGGGGCTGGGCAACTTTTTCTGGTATAGCGTTTGGTTTTGCTTTGTTCGCTACTTTTCTGGCTTTAGAACAAGATGAAGCAAGCCACGTCGGCCCATTTAGCGGCGCCTTAATCACGACGTCGATTGCCATGTTGTCTTTCTTGTTTTTAAATGAAGTGCTCTCTCGCGGGCAAACAATAGGAGTTTTGGTTTTGGTCATTTCATCGCTTCTTTTGTCGTACGAGAAAACAAAAAACGGACGGGTGTTTCATGTTGGATTTTTGTGGGCAACGCTCGCCGCGTTTTTATTCGCTGTGTCCCATGTGAGCGCGAAATATCTTTATGATCTCCATCCGTTCGCGCTTGTACTTTTTGCCACCAAAGGAACGGCTGGGCTGGTAGGCCTCGTATGTCTTTTTTCTTCTCGAGTCCGGAAGGTGCTCCAAGGATCTTCTCCTTCGAGACAAAAAGGATTGAAGCGCCGGCACCCACTGTCCCTTGTCGCCATCGACAAAATTTTGGGCATTGTTGGTGTTGTCCTTATCCAATACGCTATAGCCACAGGCAGTGTGACACTCGTGAACGCACTGGCTGGTTTACAGTATATCTTTTTATTTTTTCTTGTGGTGGTTTGTACACGCTTTTTTCCAAGCATTTTTCAAGAGTACATAACAAAAAAAGAATACCGTATACAAACGATCGCTGTTGTGCTCGCCGCGATCGGTTCTTTTTTTGTTGTGTTATAATCAAGGTATGAGGCGTATCAAGCACATCATTTTTGGTTGCGCGGCGGTTGCGCTTTTTTGTTTTGCTTTCCTGCAGCTCATGAGTATTGCCACCAATCCTATAGAATACGCGGTAAGTTTTAGTTCTTCGTATGCGGCATCTCTTGGCCTTGATTGGCGAGAAGCTTACGATGCTATGCTGGGTGAGCTTCAACCAAAAAGCATTCGCATTGCTGCAGAGTGGAATCAGATCGAACCCGAACCGGGTGTCTATGTTTTTTCAGATCTTGATTGGATGATGGATAAAGCAAAAAAACAAGGAGCAGAGGTCCTATTGGTTGTGGGACAAAAAGTGCCGCGATGGCCGGAATGTTATATTCCCGCGTGGTTTGATTCGAGCGCACCCGGTGCAAAAGAGCAATTTTTTTCTTACCTAGAGACAGTTGTCGCTCGGTATGAGGGCCATACAGAGCTTGCTGCTTGGCAGGTAGAAAATGA
>JAHFIC010000018.1 GCA_023246555.1 Candidatus Magasanikiibacteriota bacterium | reverse complement strand
CCGTTAGACGCATATTTGAAGGAACGGGCAAAAGCGCTTGGCATGGAGCGTCATGTGGAGTTTGTCGGCCGAGTGGAAAATAAAGATGTTCCGAAATATTTGGCGATTGCTGATGTCGTGGTATTTCCGTCCACCGCCGAAGCCACGAGCCTCGCCTGTCTTGAGGCAATGGCGATGAAAAAGGCGATCGTCGCAAGCAATGTCGGCGGGTATCCAGAAATGATTGATGATGGAAAAAATGGCTTTCTGGTTTCATTAACGGATTCGCAGAATTCAGATTACGACGCACCAATGATGCTCTCCGATGAGCGTCGGCGCGCACTGGCGGAAAAAGTGTCTCTGCTCCTTTCAGGTAAGGCGCGCGCCGAGGCGCTTGGCGAAGCAGCCTATAAAAAAGTTCTTGAGACGTTCAGCTGGGACGTGGTGATTCGTCAAGTTTTGGCGTTGTATGACAAGACTCTGGGACAAAATAAAGAAATCTATACGGGGTACGCCGATAAAATTTTTGATAAGCGATACAATTCACCGAATCCGCTCCGCCGGTACGCCCATCGCGCGCAGTGGGAATCGGTCGCGGCTCAGGTGCCGGCGGGCGCCCATGTCCTTGACGCCGGATGCGGAGAAGGAGTGCTCTCAGCCATGCTGGCGGCAAAAGGCTGCACCGTCACTGGCATTGATATTTCAGCGCCAAATATCGAGCGCGCGAAGGCTCTCGCCAAAGAAATGGGTGTCCTCGACCGTACGACATTCCTTGAGGGTGATGCCGAACATCTGCCTTTTCCCGATAAAAGTTTTGACGTGGTGGTTTCCTGCCATGTCTTGGAGCATTTGCCGGATTTTGATGCCGGGCTCAAGGAAATCAGACGCGTGTCAAAAAATCAAGCGGTGATTGCGCTTCCAACCCTCTTGAATCTGTGCAGTCTCGTTCAAGTCGGGCACGGCAGTTTTTGGGAAATTTCAAAACGATCGCTTCTCGCCTTGCCGCTTGGTTTTCTGAAAGCGGTTGTTCATCTGTTGGGCGAGGGTGTGGACGAGGGGTATGGAGGAAACAGAGAACTCACTCATATTTTTCGCTATCCCTGGGTGATGCGGCGCAAGCTGAAACAGGCGGGATTTGCTATACTGTATTTTGAGGCGAGTACTGTGGTGTTCCCGTTTTTTTCTTTTTTTCTTCCTTTCATTCGTCTTGTCGATCGTGTAAAGCATTGGCCGATCATCCGTAATTTCGGTTATGGTTCGACTGCCGTGGTTAAAAAATTTTGAGGCGACGCTCTTTGGCGTTTCTTTTCTCGTGCATCTTTTCATGAGTGTTTTTTTGTACGCGCAGTTTGGTGACCGCGTGCTTACCTTTGAAAATGAGGATGCCTTGAGCTATCTCGATGTCGCGCGGAGTATTGTGGATCGTGGGGGATTTTTGGCTGATGGCGTCGTGAGCGCGTACCGAACGCCGGTGTATCCGCTCTTTCTCGTCTTCTTTATTTTTTTGAAATTACCGCTGACATGGGCAGTGCTTCTTGTCCAAAATATCATCGCTTCATTCGCTGGCGTGCTGTTGTATCGTTTGGGCAGACAGCTTTTTGGCGACGGTGCGGGGAAAATCGCCGGTTGGATGTATGTCCTCGAACCGTACATGATTATGACGGCAAATCTTGCGACGACCGAAACCGTTTTTAATTGTCTCTTGATCGGCTTTGCGTATTATTTTTTCCAAGCAATGCGAGAAGATTCGCTCAAGAAATATTTGTTGTCTGGCGCACTCATGGGAATCCTCGCTTTGACGCGTCCAGTTGCATTGTATCTGCCCATAGTCGCTTTGTGTCTTCTTGGTATCCATACGTTCGCACAAAGAGACTGGCGGAAGTTTGTAAAACAGGGAGCGATCATGCTCATTGCGTGCGCGACAATCATCGCCCCATGGTCGATTCGCCAATATACCCATTTCGGCAGATGGCGAATCACGAATATTGATGCCTTCATGCTCTATGCGCGGGTGGCGCCGATTGTGGTGATGGACGAGAAGCACATCGATTATATTTCTGCCGCGAAGTTGAACATGCAAGCGCTCATCGCTCTTCCTGGCTTCACCTCAAACGCGATGATCCATACGTTTGATTTTTACGATCCAATGATTCATGAAACAAAACGATTGGTACTGTCGCGTCCTCTGCCGGTCGTGAGATTCTATGCGATATCGTCCATTCCAACGCTGTTTGGGACTGGTTATGAGTATCTGCTTGAAGATGTGTTCGGCATCGAGCGCCAGACACTACGTCCGAGCTACACGGAAATCATATTGCGCGAGGGGCCGGGCGGACTTATTCAGATCTTTCGTTCGCTCGACATCTTCCAGGTAGTTTTTTTTCTGGGGATCGGCTTGTGGGCTCTCATGTATCTTACGATCCTCGCGTATCTTGTTCGCCGTGCGCCGTGGCGTACAAAGTCCGTGGCGATTCTTCTGCCACTCCTTTTGGCGCTGTATTTTGTACTGTTCACCTTGGGACCGGCGAGCCACGCCCGGTATCGCATGCCATCGTTTCCTTTCTGGTTTTTGCTCGGAGGAGCTGGTCTCCAGGCCATTGACTTTTCTCGATTTTCTGTTAGGATATCGGCGTTATGGAAAACATTTCTATCGTGATTCCCGCCTACAATGAAGAACGCGCGATTGGCGATGTTATTCGTCGTGTGCAGGGCATCCTCACCGGGAAATACACCTATGAGATTTTGGTGGTGAATGACGGTTCGACCGATCGGACGCTCGAAGAAGCGACACGAGCGGGTGCGCGCGTGATTTCAAATCCGATGAACATGGGCTATGGGTTTTCACTGAAGCGGGGGATTCGGGAGGCGGCCCATGAATGTGTCGTGATTACCGATGCCGACGGTACTTATCCAGCAGACAAAATTCCCGAATTAGTAAACACATTCAACCGTGGATTTGACATGGTCGTCGGCAAACGCGAGGGAAAGGAATACTGGTCAAGCATCCCCAAAGGCATCGCGCGCTGGTGTTTCAAATGGATGAGCGAGTACGTGGTTGGCAAAAGAATTCCCGACATCAATTCCGGCTTTCGCGCTATCCGAAAAAGTCTCATCCTTCCAATTTTGCCCGATCTCTCGAATAGCTTTTCATTTTCGACGTCTTCGACGCTCATTTTCATGCTCAAACATTATTTCGTGACATATATTCCGGTGGCGTATGGCAAACGCACCGGGAAATCAAAGGTTCGATATTTTCGCGATGCGCTCATTGCGACACAAATCATGACGGAAATTATTGCGCGCTATAATCCGATCAAATTATTTTTGTTCCTCGCAGTATTTCCGTTTCTTGTGGCTGTTGTCTTTTTTCTCATGGCGTTGGTGTTTGGCCACGGCGGGCTGCTCATGGTATCGATTATTTCGATGTATTTTACCCTGTTTCTCATGGCGCTCGGATTCTTCGCGAGCATGTTTCAACGGCGATAGCGAAAGCATTTTTTTCACAGCACCCCGCAACCGTTTTGAGTTAAGGTGGGTTCATCATCTACGATAGTTTTGTGGTATAGTATGGTAGAATCAATCTCAAAAATAATTTTATAGGTATACAGTATTCTGTCATCGGAGCGCTCGTTCCGGCTTTGGTAAAAAAAATAATGCCTCATGCCGGCGTCATATTTAAGGTAGAGCAGATTGACGACGCCACCAAAAAACGCGTGGCGATGCTGTCGTACCCGAAATATTATCACTTTCTGTACGGAGTTTGGATGTTGATTCTTGCGCTTGTTGGCCTAGCGCCGTTTATTATTGTTCCAATTTGGGGCGCGACGCATTTTCCAAATAGGATTTTGTTCTTCTGTCTGCTGGGTTTGGCAAGCATGGTGTCAACGTTAACCTTGGTAAATGGGTGTATCAGCGCGATCGGTTGGCGGATAGCGTCTCCGCGCTTTCGAGATTTTGTGCGTTTCAAACAAATACAATCCGGCACTGGCTACGTGATTGAGCAACAAATTGGCGTGCTCATAAAAATCGGTGTCGTAGGTTCAGTCGTTCTTTCCGGTGTTGTTTTTGGATATTTTATGGCGACTAAAAAACCGGCAATAAGCTACCGAATGATTGTTGACGAACCGGCTGGCCAAACCGTTGAAACGCCGCCCAACGGAAACATCGCCGAGCAAGCAATCCTTGAGATTGACGGACATGGTTTTTTCATTGGAGATATTGTTTCATTTAAAAAAGAACTACCTACCCTTGGTGATGTCGTTCTCTACGATATATTTGAAAATGAATCCGACTGTTTGTATATGGGTCCGAATACGTCTCTTGGCAAAATCGTCGGCATACCGGGAGAACACGTAACATTCAAAGACAATGTTATGTACATCAATGACAGGCCAATTAACCTTAGTCAAGATAATTCAAAAGAAAAAGCCGCGTTTGCGAGCGGCAAATATGATGGTCTTGTCAGCGAAACTATTACCCTGCAACCGGACGAATATCTGATAGACGAAAAGATCGGGACGCAATGCTTTCGCGATAATTCATCTCAATCCGGCAGTATCTGGTATAATAGGTTTACCGTGGTTCAAAAAGCCGTTATCGGCGTGATTGATAAAAAAATCGGGTATGATGATGCCGCGGAAACAGAGTTGCGGAGTCGTGTCTATTAAATCAATTCCTAATTCATCTATAGCATATGAATAAAACAGCCATCTTTATTATCGCCGCCATTATTATTGTAGCGGGCGCGGTTTGGACGGTATCATCTTATCGTCAGAAGCCGGAAACCGGCACGAGTTCTCTGGCGGTCTGTCCCGAGTCGTGGATTGAAAATCGAGAACCCGGCGGCGGGCCAGCCGCAGCGAATCAATATTATATTCTAAAAGGCCAAAGGCGTGAAATAACAGAATTTGACGCCGAGTGGGTCAGTGAGAATTGTCAATTGGAAAAGGGAGTCGTGTATTAGAGTTTATGGCAATGAGATTTTTGGCACAAATAATATTTTTGGCGACATTGGCCTCACTGCCGTTGTTTTATAGCTCTGCACGGGCGCTCACGCTTCAAGAGTATCTGGAAGATTGTTCAAAACAAATTACCGCGCTCCAGACATTGGCGGAAAGAGAGGCGGACGGATACAAGAAGTCTGATTTATATCTGCAGGCGCACGAAAAAGAGGCGGAATGCGTCATTAAAGGAAATAGGATGGCGGTTTCTGATGAAGATTTTAAAATCGTTCCTCCACTCGGCCGCCTTGGAGTTAATTTTTTCAAATACTGCACCATCGGCGTGACGCAAAGGGAAAAAGATATTGAACCAGTGCAAAATCCTGTCCGTCGCGAGGTTATGTTTGACGAACTCATGACGTTTACCTTTCAATGTCTAAAAGCGACCGTAAGCGACTTGTTTGATCCATCAATTGCTTTCCCGCTTGGCGGCAAAAGCGAACTTCACGAAACGTACAATTTTGTCCATAATTGCAAAGTCATTATTGACCTGAAAAATGAGGAGATACAAAAAATAGTCGACCCGATGGGGCGTTTTTACGCCCTGCCCGATCTGGTGAGTTTTACTTGGCAGTGTTTATTGTCATCACAAAGCGACTTATTTGACCCAAGCATTGTGCCACGGCTAGGCAGTGATGAATTGGGTGAAACGTCAAATATCGTCAACAATTGTCGTTCCATCATTAACGATTTAAAATTCGGTTATGACGCTCTGACCTGCGGCACCGAGGCGCATAATAAACGCGGTGAAATTATAAAGAAAATTAAACAAGTGAAGAGCTGGTGCGAAGGGTATCTTAAATCAGACCTGAATGTACCGGGACTGGTTGATGACTTTAACGCCGAAAAACCCTTTGACTTTATAGAAGAATTTTGCCATTACCCGGTGTGCGGCCTTACTCCTGATAATTGTGAACAAAAAGAAGAGCCGAGACAAACCGTAATGCTTGGTGAGTCTTCTGAATATTTTAGAGACGGCAGATGGACACCAAAGGCCTGCGACGCAATTTTTGCGCGGCTTCCTTCCTATACCGTTCAAAAAGACGAGCAGGGGGTGGATACCCGCCCATTTTGGGTACCGTCGTATGATACGGGTGGCGCGAATATCAGTCTATTGGGATGTTACCAAGCAATAAATTTTGTGGATGAAAACCAGATTGACGCAAGGGTAGTGATCGATGGAGTTAATATATATAGAGAGTATGATCCAACGCAAGATCCGTTGAGTAAAGCGAGAGACTATGAGGGGCAGACCAACAAGCAACGATTCCAAGAATTGCAAGAACGGACACAGGGGAAGAAAATATATCAGACAACCAATGTCCTTGGCGGAAGCGGGTTTGTAAGCACGTATGAGACGGCACTTGATTCCGACG
This sequence comes from Candidatus Magasanikiibacteriota bacterium, assembly GCA_023246555.1. Lineage (GTDB taxonomy): Bacteria > Patescibacteriota > Patescibacteriia > Magasanikbacterales > UBA922 > JAHFIC01. Next base: position 9,597 of record JAHFIC010000018.1, on the reverse strand, counting down.
TATTATTTTATGGTAAAACTCCAGAGGCCGGCATGAACGCCGGGTTCCTCGTTGATAACTGTTTTGTGGAGTACAATGGACAGTCGCGTGCGATGAACTATTCCGGCAATCCTTTGGCTGATGATTTTCATTTTTATAACGATGACGGCAAGATCGTGAATTTGCATCCTGAATTTGACCATGGCATATCATTCCTGCACGAGAAAGCCGTGGCGCTTGCTTCCGAGCTGGCCGACGCGGTCCGTCCTTTTTGCGGGGAGTATGGTAAGGTAAATGGAATTACGGCTGGTTCCGCGCGGCAAAGCGTTTCTAAAGCAAGAATCAATGCCAATAACACAACCTATGTCCCCGCGCTCATTGACAAGCCGTCAAGCCAAAATTTTTTCTCCGATATTGTCGCGTCGAATGATTTGACGCCGGTATTTAAAATAAATATTGCCAGTCCGCAGGCCCGCATCCCCAGCATCGCCATTCAAAGTCCGCAAAACAACATCCCGCAAATTTCCATACAAATGGATACGCAAGCGCCACTCTTCAATTTCACAATCGGCGGCGCTACCTATTCATACGGAGACAGAACCCAAGTAAACGTCGCGGATAACGAACGGGCATCACAGGAACTTCAAAATGCCATGGCAAAAATATTAAGCAGTGACTGGAACCTGTCAACAAAGCCGGTGACGATTTCGGTGCCACCGCCGATGGATAATTCTCCGATCTCTGCCGGCAATGCCATACTCTTGAAAAAAATCATCACCATTGACAATGACAGCGACTCAAACAATCTCATCAATGCCTCCGAGAGCAGTTTACTGCTAACTCCATACAACGGACAAAAGGCCGAAGCAACGTTCAGACAAAATCCTTCCGGCGGCGCGGTTGTGGAATTGGAATCCGGAGCGTTCATAGTAGTCGTTGCCGGCACACCGTCAGATACCATAAAGGTGCCAATTGACTTAGCCTTCTCTATGGGTAATATTGAAGTCCGTCATACAAAAACTTCTTTTGGCCTGGCTTTTGATCCCCTAAGCGGTAAAAAAGTGATAGAATTATACGACGGCGAAATTGAAATTTCGGATTGGATCAATAAAAAGAAATTAGCTACCCTAACAAACTCCTTTGGCTCGCCGATCAAACGGGTGGAAATTGATGCGGCCGGAAACATAACAGAGAAAACAGCCATTCCCCAATTGGAGTGGGCTGATTTTGTCCTGAAAAGTCAACAAAAAGAAGCGTCTTTTTTTAGCGCGTGGTGGTGGATACCGTTCATTGTAGTCATTGGGGGCGTCGGCTATCTCGCATACCGCAAAAAAGACACAATAATGAAAATCATCAAGAAAGAACCAAAATTATGAAAAATTTTTTTATAGGCATACTGCTTTTCCCTCTAATCATTTTTGCCGTCGGACTAGTTCTTGTTTTGGCAGGAAAAGGATTAGATTTTATATTACCATCAAAAGAAAAACCGGCGGCGGAAGAAACTGCAGCGCCCTCGGCAGAAAAAGTGAGAACGCAACCAACAACTTCGGCGCCGAAAGCCATATCAAAAGTAACGGTGAAATACAGTGCCACGCAGTATTATACGGCAACCGGAAGCACGAGAGACGAAATACGCGCAAGCATGGCACAAGCAAAACTGGGAACTTTTCTCGGAGGACATGACGCGGCCACTACCGCTGAAACCAATATCAATTTTGCCAGAAGACAACTTACCGACAAGTGCGAAGCGGTAATGACCCGGCTTGATCTTATTTTGGCATTTACATATCCAAAATGGACTCCTTCACAGGGTGCGTCATCGGATTTAATCGCCAAATGGGACTCATTTTTGGCCGCGTTAAAAATTCACGAAGAAGGGCATGCAAAAATTGAGATTGAGCGCGCCAATATCGTGATGCAGGAGTTACAAAAAATTCCCGCGCAATCAACGTGCGAAGCGTTTGACGGAGTGTGGCAAGCAAAAGCCGACGCACTTGATCAGGAAACTAAATCAATTGAAGCACAATACGACCGCGATACGCAAAGCGGCAAGTCACAGGGAGTTGCGTTTTAACGCGGGTTTGGGAATGAGAATGTTTAGCGGACAATCCGCGGTTCTATTGAGCAATGAGTCCTTACCCAATCCATATCAAACTCTGAAAGTTCTCTTCGTGCCCCTTCGTATATAAAATAACGAGCAAGGCAACGGCGATTGTAATTATCGAACTCTTTTGAATCATAAATTAATTTAGTGATCTTCACACAAAAGTGCTAAAATTAGTAGAAAGACATCTTAGATGGTGAAAGAGGAGAAGTCAAGATGCTTGACTGACTCATTTTTTTTCGCTATCATAGCCCCGCTTTCTGTATGCATCACTGGCGCAAGAAAATTCTCATCTGCGGCGGAGCCGGATTTATCGGCTCCAACTTTGTGCGGCATATCTATACGCGATATCCGTCCTATCAAATCTACAATCTTGACCTTCTCACCTACTGTGGCAACCAGGCAAATCTTTCAGATATTGAACAAGTGGAAAGTGGAAAGCCTGCGGCTGACAGCCGTTATGTCTTTCTTCACGGCGATATTTGCGACAAAGATCTTCTCGATCGGCTCATTCCCACGTATCGTTTCGACGTCATTGTCAATTTTGCGGCTGAATCGCATGTTGATCGCTCCCTTTATTCTTCTTACGATTTTATTCGAACCAATGTCCTCGGCGTGCACAACTTGATTGATGCTTGCCGACGGCACGGCGTTCCGCGCTTTGTTCAGATCTCTACCGATGAAGTCTATGGAGACGTGGCGGAAGGATTTTGCACCGAACAAGCGCCGCTTCATGCATCAAATCCGTATTCAGCGTCCAAAGCGAGCGCCGACGTTCTCACCAAATCGTATATGCGGAGCCACAAGCTTCCAGCAGTGATTGTTCGCGGGTCAAATAATTTCGGCCCGTATCAATATCCGGAAAAATTGATTCCGCTCGCGATTTCAAACATGATTGAAGGAAAAAAGATTCCTGTTCATGGCACCGGAGAGCATGTCCGCTCTTGGCTTCATGTGTTGGATTTTTGCGAGGGTATTGACAGCGCGCTCCATCACGGACGCGATGGCGAGATCTACAACGTGGCCGGGGTGCAAAAAACAAATATGGAAGTTATCGAATCGATCCGACAATCGCTCGCCCTTCCAAACACCGTGGATGCCTATGTGGTTCACACGAGCGATCGGCCTGGCGCGGATCTTCGGTATGCGCCCGATGCCACGAAAATCAAACAAGAATTGGGGTGGGAATTGAAACGGCATTTTGATGCAGTGATTCACGATACGGTTCTTTGGTATCTCAATCACCGCTTTTGGTGGGAAGAAATCAAAGGGAAAGATGTTTTTCAGGATCATTACAAACGGCAGGAAGAAGCGAAATATTATTGAAAATCTGGTATGATAGGGGAGCTATGACGCTTGGTGAACACCTTGGATTTCTAATCGGCTATCTCTTGTTTACCACCGTCTTTTTTGGCGTACTGACACTTCTTGGAAAACTTCCCGAAGGCTGGTCTTTCGTGCATGTCGCCGCGATCACACTGTGCATCACCGGAAGCGGCCGGTACCTGCGCCGCTACCTTTCTTCGTGATATGAAACGGTTTTTTCACGATATCCAAAAAGGAATGCACGCATTCGGATTATGCATCGCAACCCTCGTGAATTCGGTGCTTTTGGGAATCGTGTACCTGCTTGGCGTCGGGGTCACTTCATGCATCGCAACCATAAGACATAAGCGCTTTTTGGAGATGAAAATCGAGAAAGAAAAAAAAAGCTACTGGTCGGATCTTCATCTGAAGAAAAAACCAATCGAGGAGTATTATCGGCAATTCTGATATAGACCTTTTGCAAAATAATTTTATGCTCAACATCCGCTCTTTCGGCAAAAACCGAAAAAAAATTTTTCCGCTTAGCTCCGCTAAACATCAAAATTTATTTTTCTAGTTTTTACTCGAAAGATCAATATTTTGCGCTAAAAAATTATTTTGCAAAAGGTCTTATGTATATTCTTGGTATTTCCTGTTTTTATCACGACTCCTCGGCTACGCTCCTGAAAGATGGCGTTGTTGTCGCCGCCGCTCAAGAAGAGCGTTTCACCCGGAAGAAGCACGATACCAGCTTTCCTCTCCATGCTATTCAGTGGTGTCTCGCAAGCCAGGGAATAACGATTGCTGATATTTCTGCCGTCGGTTTTTATGAAAAGCCGATGCTCAAATTTGAACGGCTATTATCACAGCATCTCGAGATGTTTCCAAAGAGCGGAAAAACTTTTGTGTCATCTCTCCCGGCGTGGTTTCATGAAAAGCTCCGGGTGCCGAAAATCATCAAGAAAAAACTTGGTTATACTGGGGATGTCCTGTTTATCGAACATCACCTCGCGCATGCCGCATCGAGTTTTTTGGTGTCGCCGTTTGATTCCGCCGCGATTGTGACGGTGGATGGCGTCGGTGAATGGACGACCACGACATACGGATACGGGGAAGGGGAGCAGATTGAACTTTTGAAAGATATTCGTTTCCCGCATTCTCTTGGGCTTTTGTACTCGACGATCACGGCCTACTTAGGATTTAGCGTGAACAATTCCGAATACAAGGTGATGGGATTGTCTCCCTACGGCAACATGAATCGAGATACGAATGAGCACTACAAAAAATTACGGCAGGTGATTGATATCAAAGAGGATGGGAGCTATCGCCTCGATCTGTCGTATTTCCTGTATCACTATGCCGATAGAATGCCCGCGCAAAAATTATGCGATCTTTTGGGCGGAGACATTCGATCTGCCGATGCTCCTCTCGAAGATCGGCACAAGGATATCGCGGCCGCGGTTCAACTGATTCTCGAAGATGTCATGACAAAAATTCTCACCCATGCGCACAAGGAAACGGGAGCGGAGAATGTCGTTTTGGCTGGAGGTGTCGCGCTGAACAGCGTGTACAACGGAAAAATACTGCGGCAGACGCCGTTCAAACGCATCTGGATCCAGCCGGATCCGGGCGATGGGGGAACCAGCATGGGGGCGGCGAGCTATGTTTATCACACAATTTTTGGTCACAAAAGAAATTTTGTTTTGCGCGATGCCTATACGGGTCCCCGGTATTCAATCGAGGAGATTGAGATGTATCTCAAGAGCGCAAACATTCGCTATACGACGCTGAAAGATGATACGGAACTCACTGAAACCGTCGCGGATTTATTGTGGGAAAATCAGGTTGTTGGTTGGTTCCAAGGGCGCATGGAGTGGGGACCGCGTGCATTGGGGGCGCGAAGCATTTTGTCGAATCCGTGTAATCCAAAAATGCAGGAGATTTTGAATTTGAAGGTAAAACATCGCGAGAAATTTCGCCCATTCGCTCCAGCTGTTTGTGCAGATGATGCGCTCACGTATTTTGATTGCGATACGCCGGTTCCAGAAGCAACAGATTTTATGCTTATGGTATACCCGATTCGGCCCGAGTGGCGCGAGAAGATTCCGGCGGTCACGCACGTCGACGGCAGCGGACGACTACAGACCGTTCGTCGTTCGCAGAATCCAATATACTATGATCTCATCAAGGCGTTTGGCAGGCGATCCGGGATCCCCATTCTGGTTAACACGTCATTCAATATCCGCGGCGAGCCGATTGTCATGACACCGCAGGACGCTTATCGTTGTATGATGGGGACGGGCATTGATGTCCTAGTTCTCGACCGATTTTTGGTGCGACGAAGTGATAATTCAAAAGATCTGTGGGATTCCGAACAATATGCGACCGATTGAACGTATCATCCGCGCGCTTGGAGTCGTCATGATTCTTGGTGCATTGGCCATTAATCCGAGCACGGTCGCTTTTTTTCTGTCTGCGGATGGAAAGATTGAGTCGAAGGGCGTGATTGCAGTCATTGTCCTTTTCGAATTAGCACTTTTGTGCATTGGCATCATCGCCCGTCGCGCTCCAGCCTGGCTTCTCGATATCATCCGGCGGCGATGGAAAGACGTATCGGTCGCTCTCTTGATGTATGCCGTCTGTGAGTTCATCGTTCTCGCTTTTGGCATTTTCCTTCCGCGGCCCACTCCAGAGCGTATTCGATTTTTTCGCGACTTTATTGTGCCGCACGAGAAGCTGGGGTACACCACCCGACCAAATTTGTCGAATTTTGAACTCACGTGGCTCGATGAGGGCGTCAAGGGAGTCTATGATTCCGATGAATATGGATTTCGTAACGTCGGAGTCTCGTACGCATCAAGCTCCGTGTTTTTTATCGGTGATTCGTTCACCCACGGTTCTTGGGTCGCGCGCGATGAGGCGTATTATGGACAGCTGGCAAAGAAGTGGAATATGCCAGTCATTACCTTTGGCATTGGCGGATACGGTTTGACGCAGTATGCCATTCTGGCCCGGGATTTCATTCCAAAGACCGAAGCGAACAAGACCGTGATTATTGGTTTCTTTGCCAATGATTTGGAAGCGCCATTGCCAGAGTCTGATATGGCCTCATTGTACGAGAAAGAAATGCTCTCGCAGATTGCCGCGCCATCACTTCAGGAAAGATTCACGTTCAAATATTCGGTTGCGGGTCAGCTTGTCAAACACCTCTTTCGGCCACGCGAACAAGCGGTCATGGAGAATGGGATGTCGCTCTTTACCAATCGCGGCGCGTCAATCGCGTTTATTCGCCGCGATCAGGAGGCCTTCCGCGCGGCATTGGAAGAACTCAGTGTAGAGCTTCACGCTCGCGCTGATATCGAGCGGATTCTTTTCGTGCTTATCCCGTCAAAAGAATCGGTGTACAAAGAAGAATACGCGCATTTTTTCAGGGATGAGTCGTATTTGGAAAATGAAGCCTTTGGGTTTAATCTTATCGAAGCTGTTGGTAAGGAGGCAAATATCCCGGTCCTTGACTTAACTTCGATTTTTCGAGATCATAAGGAGGAAAAGTTATACTTTGATGTTGACGCGCACTGGAATGCTGCCGGTCACGCGCTCGCGGCGGAGGCAATTTTCGAGTGGATTGGAAAATAGCTTTTTAGCTTTTTATGACCTAGCAAGCTAAGTAGCTAAGAGTTATGTCCAACAACAAAACACTTCTCGGTGAGGCATGGGCGTTTTTGAAAGCCCGAAAAGCGTGGTGGATGACCCCGATCATCCTCATGCTCATCTTGGTCGGCTTCCTCGTGGTTGCCGGTCAAGGAAGCGTCTTGTCGCCGTTTATTTACGCGCTGTTTTGATTATGTCTCACCGAGAACGCATTGGCGTCGGCACCGATCTTCTCGATGTCGGACGTTTTCGCGCGTTGACTGGCGAGACGGCTAGTAATTTTTTCGCTCGGGTATTTACCGCAGGAGAAATTGCGTATTGTGAGTCACAGCCCGACCCAGCGCAGAGTTTCGCCGGGTGTTTTGCTGCAAAGGAAGCATTGATCAAAGCCCTGAATTCGTTTGGCGACGACGAGATGGCCTCGAGCCTTGATTACCTCACGATTGAGGTGACCCACTCTGCGCAGGGACAGCCGCGGATCACGTCATTGCCGAGAGCCCACGAGGTCACCGCGACAGTATCAATTTCGCATACGGAGAGCCTTGCCATCGCGGTGGTTATTGTTCAATCGGCTTGAGAGACGTATACCTATGGATCATATGGCTCCAACTGGAGGAAGAAGCGTCGCCGATTATGTGGCGGCGTATGCTCGTTTGACGCAAAGAGAGGATTCATTCCGTGTCGCTCTCGTCGGCAATTTTACCATGCAATGGTTTCAGGAGGCGCTCGCCGTTCAGGCGAGTGAAGCGGGTATCCCGGTTGAAGTATTTGTCGGCGGTTATAAACAGTATGCGCAAGAGATCCTAAATCCCGAGAGCGACCTGTATGCGTTTCGACCAAACATGATCTTTCTTTGCATTGACTTCGCCTCATTTGCCGGAGACATGGTATTTCTTCCTTACGCGCAAAGCGTTACAGAACGGGAAGCATGGGTTCTGGAACAATTCGCGCTCATTCGTTCGTTCATCGACCAGCTTGAGAATCGCCTGCCAGACGCGGTGATCATCCCGCATACGTTTCTCGTGCCGTCGTATTCTCCGCTGGGGATTCTCGAGGAGAAAGAACCGTTTGGTTTCCGAGAGTCCGTTCGCGCGTTCAACGAGAAATTATTTGCGTACGCGAAACAGCGATCCCGCGTGTATGTGTTTGATTTTGACCGCTTCGCGTCGGCGGTTGGCGTGGACAATGTTCGCGACGATCGCTTGTACTATCTCGGCGATTTTGCCATTGCTCCCGATCATATTCCGGCGTTAACGCGTGAATACTTTCGGTATATCCGTGCGGCGACGTGGCGCACCAAAAAATGCATTGTACTCGACCTTGATAACACGCTCTGGGGAGGAGTCGTTGGAGAAGACGGGATCGAAGGTATTCGTCTTGGCCCGACACCGGAAGGTCGGCCGTATTTTGAATTTCAGAAGCACCTTTTGTCGTTGTTTCAGCGTGGCATCATTTTGGCGGTTAACAGTAAAAATAACGAAGCGGATGCGCTCAAGGTTTTTCGTGAACATCCATATATGGTCCTCAAAGAAACTCAGCTTGCGGCAGTAGAGATCAATTGGAATGATAAAGTCGACAACCTGAAGCGCATTGCCGAAACATTGAATATCGGTTTGGATAGTTTGGTGTTTATTGACGACGATCCGTTGAATTGCGCGTTTGTGCGCGAGGCGCTGCCGGAGGTGGCGGTCGTCGAGTTGCCGAAGGACCCGGCGCACCTTGTTCGCGCGTTTACCGAACTCCCGTATTTTGACGCATTGCAGATGACCGATGAAGATAAGATAAAAGGCCGGCTCTATGCCGATGAAAAAAAACGAACGGATTTGCGTACGCGCATGACCAGTCTCGAGGAGTATTTGAAGAGTCTGTCGATGGTCATGACCATCGCGCCGCCATCGCCTATGCAATTCTCGCGTGTGGCCCAGTTGACACAAAAAACCAACCAGTTTACCATGACCACGCGCCGGTATTTGGAGAGCGATATCGAACGGTTTGTACAGCAAGGAGAGCACCGCGTCTATGCCGTGTCTCTGTCTGACAGCTTCGGCGACAGCGGTCTCATCGGCGTCGTTATTGTGCTAATGGCTGGCGAGGTTTGGCGGCTGGATTCGTTTCTATTGAGCTGCCGCGTGATCGGCCGCGGCGTTGAAGACGCCATCCTGGCACACGTCATTGCCGAAGCAAAAATCGCCAAGGCAGAGAGGATCATTGGCGAGTTTATTTCCACCAAAAAGAATCAGCCGGCACAAGGTTTTTTCGTTCGATCCGGTTTTACGCGTCTTGGCGTCGTTCACGATGTCGAGGAGTGGGAATACGATACAAGCCGTCCTTTTCCTATGCCGGAACATATTCAAGTCAATACCACACCCTATGCATGAAGAACTTTTGTCAATCGCGTCGCGCGTGTTTGGCCTGCCGCGAGAATCGGTAACGCTTGCGCTGGCACGATCAGAAACAGCGGCTTGGGATTCTTTTAATCATCTGCTTTTTGTAAGCGAGGTAGAGCGGGCGTTTGAGGTGCATTTTACCATCGCCGATATCGAATCCATTCGTACCTT
>JAHFIC010000041.1 GCA_023246555.1 Candidatus Magasanikiibacteriota bacterium | reverse complement strand
TTTCAAAAAAATAATTTGCACGTGTTGAATTACAGTACGCCAGTACGCGCCAAGCTGCGGCTGGAAGAATTGAAGCCGTATCTGCATACGATTCCGGAGCGTCCCGATTGGATTCCGTATCTTACGTCATATTACAAGGAACGCTGGGGGTTTTGTCTGACGCATCATGAGCTTCAGGCGCTCCCCGACGATGAGTACGAAGTCTGCATTGATTCGATCCTTGAGTCGGGAAATTTGACCTACGGGGAAATCCTCATACCGGGTCGGCAAAAAGAAGAGTTTTTGTTGACTTGCTATGTCTGCCATCCCTCCATGTGCAACGACAATTTGAGCGGTACGGTGCTTCTGGTGGAACTCGCCAAAGCGCTTCGGGCGATTGAAAATTTGCGCTATTCCTATCGACTGCTTTTTATTCCCGAAACCATTGGCTCCATCACGTGGCTCGCGCACAATGAAGCGAAGGTGTCGAATATCAAATTCGGGCTCGTGGCGACTTGCGTTGGCGACCCCGGACACATGACGTATCGAAAGAGCCGTCAGGATACGGCGGCCATTGATAAAGCAGTTGAAGTAGCGCTCCGCGATTCCGGCGCACCACACTCCATCATTGATTTTTTCGTGCCCGGGAGCGATGAGCGGCAATTCGGTTCGTTGGCATTTCAGATGCCGGTGGGGTCTCTTATGCGTACCGTGTACGATCGTTTTCCGGAATATCACACGTCGGCGGATAATCTCGAGTATGTAAGCGTTGGCGGACTTCAGGATTCGTATGAACGATATTTAGATGTGATCGGTATGATTGAAGCCGATCGTACCTATGTGAATATGAATCCCAAATGCGAACCGCAACTGGGCAAACGCGGCGTGTATTCACTCCTTGGCGGGCAGAAAAATGTGAGTACGAGCATCAATGCTATGACGTATTTGCTCAATTTGTGCGACGGTACGCAATCACTTCTTGACATCGCGCGTCGTTCAAAGATGAAGTTTTTCGATATTAAAACCGCGGCCGACATGCTCGCGCAATGTGGGATATTGCAGGAAATAAAAACGCCGACCGCGATTCAGTCCAGCGTGTGAACTGCGGTCGGCAGAAAGGGCGGAGGCTCTCTGCTAGATGAGGAACCTCCCCAAGACCCACCCCCAGCAAAGGGCGCACATCTCGAGGATCCGTCGGATCCAGAAGTGTCGATCCACCGGAAGCGTGCTCATCAGCTCGAGTTTCGCGCTGACGAGGAGATACAAGATCCCCATGAGGATACTGGCGGGCAGCAATCGCTGCACCGTAATGGCTCCAAGGAATATTGCGAAAACGAAGGCGATGACCGTCGCGGCGACGGTCAACATATTTTGTGGTTTCATTAAAGATCTCCTCCTCGCTGGACAACGTCCATCCTTACATATTTTTCCGTTTTTGTCAATGATCTTGTCTTTTTGACCATTTTTTGCTAAGATGGAGAGCGATATGACATGGGATTTTCTCGACAATAAAGCGATTCTTGTTACCGGCGGCACCGGTTCTTTTGGACATAAATTTGTTCAAACGCTTTTGGCCGAAACCAGCGCGGCGCGGATTATCATTTTTTCCCGCGATGAACTCAAACAGTCAGTCATGGAAGCGACGATTCCTGATCCCGAGCGGCGCCTGCGATTTTTTTTGGGTGATATTCGTGATTTACCGCGATTACAGCGAGCGTTTCGCGGGGTTGATTACGTTGTCCATGCGGCGGCGCTGAAACAAGTTCCCATGCTCGAATACAATCCATTTGAAGCCGTTCAGACCAATATTATCGGCACGCAGAATGTCATTAATGCCGCGATTGATCAGAAAGTAAAAAAATTGTTGCTGGTTTCCACTGACAAGGCGGCCAATCCGGCAAATCTGTATGGCGCTACAAAACTCTGCGCCGAGCGCCTTATGGTTGCCAGCAATTCCTATAGCGGCGCTGACGGGACAAAACTTTCCGTTGTCCGGTATGGCAATGTGGTTGGCAGCCGTGGCAGTCTCGTCAAAGTGATTGAGGAACAAAGGAAAACCGGCGAAGTCACACTGACGCACGAAGACATGACGCGGTTTTGGATTACACTTGATCAAGGAATTGATTTGGTTTTTAACGCGCTTGCGCGCATGCACGGCGGAGAGATTTTTGTCCCGAAAATTCCTTCCATGAAGATTAAAGATTTTATTCAGGCCATGGCGCCGGAGAGTACCATCCGCGTGATTGGGATTCGGCCGGGCGAGAAATTGCACGAAACGCTGATTACACCGGAAGAAGCGCGGCATACGAAGGAGTTTGACTCGTATTATGTGATTTTGCCGGAAAATCGCTGGTATTCTTTGGAAGAACAGTATGCCGGTGGTAAAAATGTTCCAAATGATTTCTTTTTTGCCAGTCACAAAAATAGCGATTGGCTCGACCATGAAGGGCTGAAGCGGTTGCTCGAATCGCTATGATTCCCTACGGACGTCAATCGCTGGGCGATGACGATATTGCCGCAGTCCTCGATGCGCTTCGTTCTCCATATTTGACGCAAGGGCCGTTAGTAGAGCAATTTGAGCAAACACTCGCGGATTATTGCGGGGCGCGGTATGCGGTTGCGGTGTCAAATGGCACAGCCGCGCTTCACGCCGCGTACGCGGCGGCTGGTTTAGGCCAGGGCGATGAATTCATCACGAGTCCCATGACATTTGCCGCGACGGCGAATGCTGGGTTGTGGCAAGGGGCAACACCGGTATTTGTTGACGTTCTCCCCGTGACCGGCAATATAGATCCGTCCCGGATCGAAGCGGCGATTACCTCAAAGACAAAACTCATTGCACCGATTGATTATACGGGTCGTCCGGTTGATCTTGGTACCATCATGGGCATTGCGAAGCGGCGCAATTTGGTTGTCGTCGAGGACGCGGCGCAAGCGCTTGGCGCTTCGTACAAAGGAAGAAAGATCGGCAGTATTGCGGATTTGACGACGCTCAGTTTTCATCCAGTCAAGAGTATTACGACCGGCGAGGGCGGCGCGATCCTCACCAACAACGAATCCTATTATCGATTTTTGAAAAAGTTCGTGACGCATGGGATGACGAAGACGGAACTCATTCACCCATCACCCGGGCCGTGGTACATGGAGATGCACCTGTTGGGACAAAACTATCGTCTGACCGATATCCAGTCTGCTTTGGGATTGGTGCAAATGAAAAAGCTAGATCGTTTTCTCGAAAAACGGCGCGCGATTGTCGCGCGATACGGTGAAGCATTTCGCGGGAACGCAGGGTTCATGACACCCGCTTCAGACGCAGAATCTGCCTGGCATCTGTATGTGATTCGTCTCGCGGATGCGCTGGTTCCCCGCCGGAGCGCTATCTTTCAAGCGCTTCGTGATGCCGGAATCGGCGTGCAGGTGCACCATATTCCGGTTCACACCCACCCGTATTACCGACAGCACGGATTTGCTGACGTCTCGTATCCGATCAGCGAAGACTTGTATGCGCGAAGCATCTCCCTGCCATTGTACCCGGATCTTTCCAAAGAAGATCAAAGCCATGTTATTGATGTGGTTCGCTCGATTGTCGTATGATACTAACAATCCCGATTGAGTCGGAACGGCTCACCCTTCGCTCGCTCGATGTTTCAGACGCGACCGAGCGGTATGTCTCCTGGCTCAAAGATAAGACCGTGAATCAATACCTGGAAACCAGGAACGCGACGATCGAATCGTTGGCGCGCTATATTGAAGAAAAGCAGAAGAGCGGAACGGCGCTTTTTTTGGGGATTTTTGTGAAGGAAACCGGTGAGCACATTGGCAATGTGAAACTCGAGCCGATTGAAGGTGGGCGCGCGACCATGGGGATTCTGATCGGCGAACGATTCTGGTGGGGAAAAGGAATTGCGACCGAAGTAACCAATGCCGTCTCTGACTATGCTTTTCGGCACTTAGGCGTCACCGAGATGAATCTTGGAGTGATTGCAGAAAATGCCGCCGCGATTCGCGTCTATGAGAAGTGCGGGTTTGTGGTGGATCGAGTGGAAAAGGATGCCCTGAATCATAGCGGGAAAAAGTTCGATCAGGTGTTTATGGTAAAGAAAGTAGAAAGTAGAAAGTAGAATATGGAATTTATCAGCGATCCAAAGCTCCTCAAACGATGTTCCAAATGCGTCATGCCGGAAACGCAGGAAATTATTAGTTTTGACGAACAGGGCGTATGCAGTACGTGTCGAAATGTCGCGGTTAAACAAGAAAAAATTGATTGGGGAAAAAAGAGAGAAGAATTTTTGACGCTCCTCAATGATTATCGCGGCAAATATGAGTACGACTGCATCGTTCCATTTTCCGGCGGCAAAGATAGTTCCTACACCGTGTACTCCCTCGTAAAGGATTACGGACTAAAGCCGCTCGTCGTCAGTTTTGACCATCATTTGCTTCGGCCGCGCGTTTTGGAGAATCGGGAGAAAGTCATCAAAAAACTCGGCGTAGAATTTTTATCATTTCGGGCAAATTGGTCACTGATCAAGCGAATGATGCGGGTGTCTTTGGAGCGGAAAGGTGATATTTTATGGTACCAGCACTGTGGTATTTTTTCGTTCCCGATGCACGCGGCGCTGAAGTTCCAAGTGCCGCTGGTGATTTGGGGAGAGCCGTCGGCGGAATACACCAGTTATTACGGCTATGATGAAGTGGAAGAAGTTGATGAGCGCCGATTCAATATGTTTATTAACTTGGGCATTACGGCACAAGACATGCTGGGGATGCTGAATGAACGAGGGCGGCAAGCGGGACTTCCCGATGTAACAGCCAAAGAGCTTTGGTCGTACACCTATCCGAAACGAGAAGATTTGCGTGCGCTCAAATGCCGTTCGATTTGTTTGGGTAGTTTCCAGCCATGGGATGTGAAAAAACAGGTGGCAACTATCCAAAAAGAGCTCGATTGGCAGGGCGATGAAGTGGAAGGCGTGCCGCCCGAGTATAATTACGAAAAAATCGAGGACATGATGCAAGGGGTGCAGGACTATTTGAAATTTATTAAACGCGGCTATGGCCGCATGTCGCACCTGGCATCGATCGATATTCGGAATGGCCGGATGACACGCGACGAAGCGATGCGGCTCATTGGTGAATGGGAAGGAAAGCGGCCCGCGAGTCTCGATATTTTTCTCGACTGGGTGAACATGAGTGAGGCCGAGCTCTACGAGATTGTGTCAAAGATGCGCGTGGCGCCGTGGCGGCATGATCCCGCACAAACCATGAGCGGAAAAGAATTGGGGGATCAGCATCTGTGGAATAAAGACTAACTTATGTATCAAGGAAAGAGGGTGAGTATCATTATCCCAACATACAACGAAGCCAGGAGTATCGCTGGAGTGATTGATGGTTTTTTTGCGACTGGGTTTGTGGATGAAGTTATTGCCGTCGATAATAATGCGCGACCGCCGACAGAAACAGAAATTAAGAAAACACGAGCGACGTATGTGAAAGAATCAGAGCATCAAGGATATGGGCACGCGCTCATGCGCGGACTCAAAGAAGCAACGGGGGACCTTTTGATCATGGTTGAAGCTGATGGAACCTTTTTGCCTCGCGATCTTCATAAGTTTCTTTTGTATAGTGATGATTTTCAGGTCGTTTTTGGCACGAGGACATCACGAGCGACGATTTGGTCTGGCGCATTTATGCCCTGGATGGTGCGGTTTGGCAACTGGGCGATGGCAAAGTTTTTGGAGGTGCTTCATAATGCTCCAACCATCACCGATGTCGGGTGCACTTACCGGCTCATAACCCGCGAGGCGCTCAATGCGATTGTGGATTTATTTCCACGATCAGAGGGGGGTGGGAAATTTTCTCCGGAAATGATGATCTGGCTTATTCGTCGCGGTCTGAAATCCGTGGAAATTCCGGTGATGTATCTGCCGCGCGTGGGAGAATCAACCTATACCGGTACGGTATGGAAAGCGGCGAAGTTGGGGTTTCGCATGTTGCCGCTTATCTTCAAATATCGATTTGTGCGTTTATGAAATTGCTTCATCGCCTATGGTTTTGGTTGGCGCTCGGCGCCGTACTCTTGTCTATCGTATCGTTTACCGGGCTTCCCATGACAAACGACGAGGGCGCTTGGGGGTATATCGGGCGCTTATGGGTCGAAAATCATCTGCTCCCATATCGTGATGCCGTCGAGCAGAAGACACCGTTTGTCTATTATGTCT
>JAHFIC010000040.1 GCA_023246555.1 Candidatus Magasanikiibacteriota bacterium | reverse complement strand
ACTTTCCACTGACTCAAATCAGGCAATGCTTCGATATTATTCTCAAGCATCTGTCGCCATGTTTCGTATCTGGAACGAAGTGTTTTGCGGAGGTCCCAGCAAATCCTCCTGTGGTTCTTCAAATAGATTAGTCAGAGTTGTTGGTGTGCAAGCTAACCCACGTTCTACCACAATTAATGCTCCATGGCCAGCGTACCAAGTGTTGACCTGGCAAAATGCATATCAAGAGGTTGACGCACTAGCCGTTGCGCCATACTTCAATCCCAATCCCACAGAACAACCAACAATTACTGGCTACACACTTGATCAGTTTTTTGATTTTCTCAACAACACAGTGATTCCTCGTGTCATTACTGGAATGACAGATAATGCAACGTATGCACTCAGTCTCGGTCTTCAACCAATTACGTATGAAGGCGGTCAGCATTTGGTCGAGCTTCTCCCGAGTTCGGATCCCGGGTATGCTGCATTATCGGATCTCATGAACAGAGCAAATCGTGAAACACGAATGGGGACTGCATATACACGGCTGTTGAATGCGTGGCGATCAGCTGGAGGGCATCTCTTTACGCACTTTGTGAATATCGGCGCATACGCGAGTGGCGGAGCTGGACGGTTTGGCGCATTGGAAAATCTTTTTCAAATGAATCAACAGACATTCCGAAGCAATAGCGGTGGTTCTCCCAAGTTTGATGCGCTTATGGACTTCATTACGAATAATTCGAAATGGTGGTAGTGTGATAGAAACGATTCTCGATTTACACATTCATTCAAAATATTCTCGCGCATGTTCGAAAGATCTGCTCTTACCGAATATTGCGACCGCGTGCGAAGAACGAGGGATTAACATTGTCGCAACGGGAGATTTTACGCATCCGGCGTGGTTTGCGCATCTCAAAGAAGAGCTTTTTGAAGAAAGAGCAGGTATGTATGCGCTTAAAAATGCCGGAAGCAACATACGGTTCGTCATTGGAACCGAGGTGTCATCCATAAAAAAGCATGGAGGAGAAACACGCCGTGTCCATCATCTTATTTTTGCTCCCAATCTTCAAATAGCGCAAAAATTTAGTGCCGCGCTTGAATCGCGGGGGTGTAACATTCGTGCGGATGGCCGCCCTATTCTTGGAATTACATCGAAAGATCTTCTTTCTCTCATGCTTGGTATTGATGAAAAGATGGTTATGATTCCCGCGCATGCCTGGACGCCGTGGTTTGGAATTTTTGGCTCAAAGGGTGGGTATGATTCGCTTGAAGAATGTTTTGAAGATCTCACACCGCATATTTTTGCGATTGAAACCGGACTTTCGAGTGACCCATTGATGAATCGTCGATGGTCAAAACTCGATCAGATCACATTAATTTCCAATTCCGACGCTCATAGCCTGCAAAAGCTTGGCCGTGAAGCGAATGTGATGCGTTTTGCCCGGGATGAAGATATCACCTATGATGAAATCATTCGCAACATTCGCGTTGGTGGTTCGAATGGTTTTCCATATACCATTGAATTTTATCCTGAAGAAGGAAAGTATTACCTCGATGGCCACGCGGATTGCAGGTTTGTCTGTGCGCCAAAGGAAACAAAACGATATGGAGGGTGTTGTCCCAAATGCAAAAAACCGTTGACGATTGGAGTCATGAATCGGGTGGAGGAATTGGCAGATCGAAGTGATGAAGAAGCAAAAAAAATTCTTTCCGAGAAGATCCCGTTTCGAAGTCTCGTGCCACTCCCAGAAATTATTGCGGATACGTTCGACGTCGGTGTGGCAAGTAAGTCAGTCGTGAAGATGTATGACACACTCATCAAAAAAGTTGGGAATGAGTTTTTTATTCTCCTCCACGCATCGCTTGAGGATATCGCCAGAGCAAGCACCGCAGAAATTGCCCGAGCGATTGATCGGGTACGGACTGGGCAGATTACCGTGAAACCAGGGTACGATGGCATTTTCGGTGTTGTAAAAGTTTTTGGTGAAGCAGAAGATCGCGGTGGGGTAAAGCAAGGTAAATTATTGCTGGAATAACAAAATCCGCCGGTCAGGCGGATTTTGTAACGCTTATCTTCGTTTCTTTGAAGATCTGCGCTTTTTAGAAGCTTTGCGCTTTGCTGGTTTGCGCTTCTTCGCGGCTTTTCGTTTTTTCATATGTATGTCTCCTTTCTATTGAAGATATTGCAGTGACGTACTTTGATATGACCATGGTGCACACCAAATGGTATACGTTCAAACCGCAGAGCAATTTTTACATGACAAGCATCGATGTAAAAATTTTTTGCATAAAATTTTTATGCAATTCGACCGCTTGCCTGTAGTATAAAATGTTTTGTTCCGCATGTGAATAGTTTTTGAGAAAAACTGTGCATAACTTTTTCTCTGTGAGTGTGCGAATGAATTTTTTTAAACAAAAAATCTCTTCCATGTTGGTTGAGATTTTTTGTCTTGATTTGCTAGCAAGTTGAGATGCCGGTTTTGGAAGTGTCCGGCGCACTCCGATTTTTATACGATCGGCACCGTAAAGAGCGATGTCTTCGAACCATGAACAACTTTACTTTGTGATCCTGTCACATCGGCATCACGAATGATACCATCATCGCTGATGAAGATAGTAAAACGCAGGAAAAAATCACCACCCTGTGAGTCTCCATCTTCATTGAGATATTTCACGCGACGACGGACAATCGGCAGTGCCTCTTGCCAAACGGCTTGAGGTTTGGAAAGTTTGTGGAGTTCTGCCAGTTTATCCGTATGGTTGTCGTAGGTGCCATGCGCTCCGTTCCCCATGAGGAGTTTAACAAAGAAATCACCTGTCGGCAGTGGTCGACTCCTGCAAAGAAGGCGAGTGGTTGGGAGATATTCGCGTATTTTATCGCTGGCGAAGTCCTCTTCCTCCCATGGTAGAGCAAGCACTGCTTTGTTTGAGAGATAGTGCTTGGGCGGAATAGCCATTGGCATGTGCTCTGCAGTGCTCAGAAGCTTCCGCATGTCATCGCGATGGGCGTAGAGGATCGGAAGATCAAGAAGATGGGTTGTTTCGTTCACTCCATTTGCCAACCAGTCACCAATGTCTTCTTCCCGCACTAATTTTCCGTCTATGAGCTTGAGGAAAAATCGATAATATGGCTCATAAAACCGGTGACGGGAAGACATAATCTGGACTGCATTCCTCCACCCCCGTCGGAGCCAATACTCATGGTTCGCTCCCCAGAGCGCCGGCAGTTCATACAAGTGCCGCCAGAGTGCCGGGAAGCCAAGGCCGTTGCGGTTTGTGGCGTCGATTTCGACGATACGCCACCCATCCGTCGTGGAGACAAGATCAACCATGATTGTCTCCGGTAATCCCGGCTTCCAGGGGAACTCTGCGAACTCTTTGGGGATTCCGCCATGGAGAATGCCTAGCCACCGAGAACCACCCACTCGTTGCTGTTCTTTTTTGTACCACTCGTCGATTCGTTTTAGGAATCCTGCTGTGGCGCGAGCGATTGATTCCAGTTCTGTTTTTTCCGTTTGACTTATCTTGAGGCCAAACGGTGCAAACATGAAGCGATATCGTGGATCATTTCCCAAACCTACCTCATGTATGATCTCTTCAATGATTCTACCTGTCCTCATGATTTTTTCCTCCAAACAATACAACAGCCCCGTCTCTTTCGAGACGGGGCTGGGTTGAAGATAAAATACAAAATTCAACGCAACCCGTTCTCGAAAGAGAAAGAGTTACGACGACGATTCAAATAAGATTGTGTAACCATATTTTTCATACGTTCTCTTTTAAGAGTATTCCATCCATAGTTTTTTGTCAACTGCGCTGTGAATCTTGAAAAAAAATCCGTCACGAAAAGAAGCAATTTTTTTGGGAAAAAAGTTATTGGAAGAGAAAACGGCGCGGATTGAATAAAAGCAGACTGGCCAGGAGACTCCCGCCATTAATGACAACGATTACAATTTTAGAAAAAAAATAGCCCTACACGTAATTGAATTCCATGCAGGGTTCGTGTGTAAGGACAACGAAGTAGATCAGATTTCGGGGAAGGCAGTTCTCATGCTCTCGGGGGTGATGCCCTCGGTGGCACTTGCGAGGATTCTCGCAAGAAGCGAATGCTCACCAGAGTCAAGCGTGCCCGACTCTTTTGGGATCACTCCGTCGACGGCTTCGTTCACCTCTGGCATCACGCTGTAGATGTAGAAGAGGGCCTTCGGGTTCGTGCGCTTGACCAGGCGCGCGAGGTCCGTACCGGACTTGAACTGTCCCAAGACCTGACCCGAAACCACCAGGGCCGGTTCGCCGTCCCCGATGCTTTCCACGACCTCGACTGGGTCAGTAGTGAAGATGATCTCCTCGGCGCGCGCCTTGTCGATGTTCGCGACGTTATCCCTGATACCGACCAAGTTGCCTTCATGACGCTGAATCACCACGATTTTCATTTTCCCATCTCCTTCAGTTGGAAAGCGACATTTTGTCACTATCCCGAACTCTGTATGTTCAACAAGACAAATAGCATACTATAACTTGCCTGTCAAGTCCAAAACAAAAATGGCCCGCCTCGGCGGGCCGAGCGGAGAGGATTTGTCGGGGCAAAACGCATGGGCGGCTCTGCGAGCCGCCAACGAAAAAATCGGTCAATCTTCTGAAAGTCAGATTGTAGTGCCTTCAGAGGGAATCGAACCCCCATCAATAGCTCCGGAAGCTATTGTCCTGTCCATTGAACGATGAAGGCAAATAAGAAGCTAGACTGTAGCAGAAGAAAGTTTCAGCGTCAATCGTTGCATCATCCGTTCGATTCGGTGAAGTGTTTTTTGTGTCCACAGTTTGCCGAACTGTTCAGTATGCCAGGTATAAATTATTGGCTGTTTGAGCCAAGAGAGAAATTGCTGTAAGAGAAAAATAATGTATTTTTTTGCTGCTTTTGTTTTCATTTTTACGTAATTGGTATTCGTGCACCATCGATATCCCACTCGGTACCCAACGTGATAGATAAGAGATGAAGACGTTACTTCGAGCACCTTTGCCATGCGTTCAATGGTGAAGAAATCTAATTTGTCAGCATCTCGAATGAGATCCACTAATATTCTGTGACGTTTTTGTATGAGGATGCGGGTGAGAAACGCGCCGGTCCCCATACCCTTGCAGGCAATGAGGCGCACGGCAAATCGAGTTGTGTCGCAGCGTGATCCAGTTCGAAGAATATGCCACCAAAGCATGATCGCTGAGAGTATATCATCGATAAATGGCATCCATACAAATGATGGTTTATTGGTGATGGTCCGAGCCACATCATGCCACCACGCCGCAATAAGGAGTGCCTGGGTGTGTTCCGCGGATATACGCATATCCTGAATCAATATCTGCACGTATTGGGCGGTTCGTGCGGCGTGCGTTTCATCATGGATGGGATCTCGGGTTGTTTTCATGCGTGTTTGTGCGGCTTTGATTAGTTGGGAGAAGATTTTTTTGCGCATAGCAGTGTTCAGTATAACATAGGAGAAACGGCATTTCAATTTTTGCCACTTGAACAAATCAAATTTTTGCTATAGTATGGACAATATTTGAGCCGGTAGCTCAGCTGGTGAGAGCACGACTCTTATATCCACAAACGACAAGAAAGCACGACTTCACCGCGGGTCAGTAGCTCAGCTGGTGAGAGCACGACTCTTATAAAGTCGGGGTCGGTGGTTCGAGTCCACCCTGACCCACAGTGAAGTCGTATTTTTTAGGAGTGTAGCGGATATGGAAATTGGAACATCACAACATCCTATTTACATCATCGCCGAGACAGATGATTATCTTGTTATTGATAAACCGGCAGGACTTTTGATGCATGAAACCACGAAAGAAGAAGAAGACACTCTGGCCGCGTGGCTGATTGAGAAATATCCTGAAATCAACACGGTGGGGGAGGATCCGAAACGGCCGGGGATGGTGCATCGTTTGGATCGAGAGGCATCGGGTGTATTGGTTGTGGCGAAGACACAGCCGATATTTGATCACTTGAAGGCGCAGTTTCAATCTCGAACAATCGATAAAGAATATACTGTGCTTGTGCACGGGAAAATAGTGAACGAATATGGAATAATTGATTTTCCGATTGATCGAGGACGTGAGGGACGGATGGTATCTCGACCAAAAACCGATCCGCTGAAATTAAAAAATATATCCCGCCTTGAGGAAGGGCGGGAGGCACGTACTGAATTTTTCGTCGAGTAACAATTCGCGCCCTTTACGCTCCTTCGTGTGAAGATTCACACTG
>JAHFIC010000002.1 GCA_023246555.1 Candidatus Magasanikiibacteriota bacterium | reverse complement strand
TGGGTGGTATGGGCGGCATGATGTAAAAAACAATTTTTGGTTAATCATGCGCCCCTGCTTGGAAACGCAAAATCACCTCACGTTTTTGTTCTCGACGAAGCTTTTCAAATGTCTTTCGTGAGAGCCTTCTCAATCGAAGAATTTCTGACATGCGATACCCTCCCAGCATATGCGGCATAAGAATATAATCCACGCCCTTCCGATAGAAATCATTAAGGTGCTCTACCGATGTCACATTGGCGATCAGGTACGGCTTCCTGGACATTGATCGAACATACTGCACAAATGTCAATTGATCGTCGACTTCCGGAATCGTAGAAATAATCAACTTCGCTTTCGCAAACGGAAATGTCGACAGAAACTCCACATCCGCGGCATCCCCAAAATACGCTGGGGTACCTTCTTGGCGCAATTGTTTTACCACCTCGGGGTTGAAATCAATAACGGCAAAAGATATCTTCAACTCTTTAAGCGTTTCGCAAATCTTCCAGCCCATTCGGTGGTAGCCAATGACCCAAGCCTCGTACACTGGCCGGAATTCCTCAGGCTGCTGGTAGGCATCTTTCCCAAAAAAATTGAACAGCGGGATAAAAAACCGATACAGCGTCTCGTTGTAGGTAATCGCATAAGAAGAGAAAAAAATCGTTCCCAGCGCTGTCATGGTGAACATTGACACAACGACATCGGGCACTAGATTCGCTTGCGCAAGAGCAAACAGAAGCACAAAGCCAAACTCACTTACTTGTCCTACCGAGACGCCGACCAAAAAACTGTTCCGACGGGTGAACTTCATCACGCGGAAAAGCATATACACGATTCCCGGATTGCCCAGCAAAATAAAACCCGTCAGCGCAATACTCGGAGCGATCGCCGATCCAAAATTCGCAACAGTCATTTTGCTTCCGAGAAGAATAAAAAAAAGAATCAAAAAAAAATCACGCAGTGGACGAATTTTGCTTGATATTTCCGGTTGATAAAGTGATGACCCTAATGAAATCCCAGCGATGATTGCTCCCATCTCCAGCGACAATCCAGTAGCGCGGGCAATACTCGCGACACCGAAACACCACGCGATGGTGAAAAGAAAAAGAAATTCCGATGATGTGGCCGCGCGCTCCACGAGGCGCGGCAGAATAAACTTGGTGAGAAAATAAATGCAGGCGATCACAACGCCTCCGCGAAAAATAAACCCGCTCACAAGCTGAAGAAATGGCAATCCGGAATTTTGGATAAATGCGTTCATGGCGAACAAAAGCGTGATAGCGATCACATCCTGGACAAGCATGAGACCAACCGCATAGCGTCCGTACACCGTTTCCAAATCCTTCTTATCTGAGAGCAGTTTTGTGATGATAATGGTGCTTGAAAATGCAGAAGCAACCGCCAGCGAGAAAGAAATCAACGGAGAAAATTGAAAAAATCGGAGAATCAAAAATCCAACAGTTGTCGTGAGCACAACCTGGGACACGCCCACAACGACCGCAATCTTTCCAATTTTTTTGATGTGAGTGAAATTCAGGCTTAACCCAACAATAAACAAAAGCAGAACGATGCCAAATTCAGAAAAAACCTCATAGACACGCGCGTCTTGATCAATAAAGTTTAACAATAATGGCCCGGCAATAAGGCCGGCAAGAATGTAGGCGATAAGGAGTGGTTGGCGCAAAAAACGAACAATCGCCGCAATACCAACGGTAATGCCAAGAAGAATGCTAATTTGTAAAAAAATATTTTCAACCATATGCATAGTATAGCACATGGCGATCCGGTTCATTCGACAAAGAGCACCAAACTCTTCAAGTATTCCCCCTCCGGGTGATAGATGTTCACTGGGTGATCTGCCGCTTGCGCGTGGCGGCTGATAATGCGGACATCCCGCTTCGCTTCAAGCGCTGCTTGAAACACGACCGTCTGAAAAAGTTTCTCATCGACGTGATAAGAACATGATGAGGTGACGAGCAAACTCCCAGGCGGCATTTTTTCCATGGCCAGTCGATTGATATCTTTGTATCCGCGGCAGGCACTGACCACATCCGTTTTTTTCTTGGCAAACGCTGGAGGATCAAGGATAATGAGCTCGTAGTGCAATGGATCGGTGCGTAGATACTCAAATGCGTCCGCGGTAATCCCGCGATGACGATCATCCGAAAAACCATTTACGATGCTATTTCGTACCGCAAGCGCAATTGCGTCATTCGAAATATCGACCGTATCAACCGCAGTCGCTCCACCGTGCAATGCGTAGACAGAATAACCGCCCGTATATCCGAAACAGTTGAGAACGCGTTTCCCCTTCGCGTGTATTCCAACCAGTCGTCGCATCTCGCGCTGATCAAGAAAAAATCCTGTCTTCTGACCCCGGTGGACTGAAACGAGAAACCGGTGTCCAAGTTCAAGAATCTCGATCTCGTCTGTATCGCTACCCCACAAAAGACTTTCTTTCTCTGGCAACCCCTCTTCTTTTCTCCCGGGTAGTTTTGACTTTTCGTAAATACAACGCGGCTTGAGACGTTCTTTCAGATGTTCAATAATCATAGGCTTCAAACGCTCGATCCCGAGCGTAAGCACCTGAATCACCAGCACATCGTCGTATCGGTCAACGGTAAGACCCGGGATCCCGTCCCCTTCCCCGTGAATCAGCCGATACGCGTTCGTGACGGTCGTATCAAACAATGATTCGCGGCAATGAATTGCCCGGTCAATGGATTTTCGAATCGCCGCTTCCGGATCGCCGCTTCCGAAATTTATCATCCGTCCGACAATCGACGTGCGGCGGTTCACATAGGCGTGTCCCAAAAGATCCCCGGTGGCGCTCACCACTTGCACGATTTCTCCGTCATCACCTGGCGGCAATGACTGGATCGCGCCGGAAAAAATCCAATGATGCCGATGACGGATCGGCTTCTCTTTCCCCGATTTCAATATCAGCTGCTTCATAAGGCGCCTTCAGCTTTCAGCCGCTCCTGTTTCACTCGCTCTCCGCGATTATACCCACCGGTTTCCCCGTCAGAACGGATAACGCGGTGGCAAGGAATCGACGGATTGTAATTTTTATTGAGGATATTTCCGACTGCTCGGTAGGCATTTGGTCGACCGGATCGCTCCGCAACCTCTTTGTACGTCAGTGTTTGCCCTTTTGCTATGCCGCGGACAATGGCAAAAACCTTATCGCGAAAATTCATAAAACAAACCTACTTAACGCTCTAAAAAACTTTTTACCAAGTCAGCTTGTTCACGTGCCGGCAATGAAAAATCTTTTCGCGATGCCATGCGCTGTCGTATCAATTCCGACAAGCAAATCGCCGCAGCGACCGACACATTCAAGCTCTGAACCATCCCGCGCATGGGAATAAATATTTTCTTGTCCGCGACCGTCAGCATCGTCTTCGATATGCCAGTATGCTCATTCCCAAAAACCAATGCAACCGGCTCCGCCGTCATGTCGGTATCGTAGAGAGGTTGCGCCGTATCGTCAAGTACTGTCACAAACAATTGGTACTTATTACCTTTTAATGCCTGGACAGCTTCGGTGCTGGAGCGATACACCGTAAAATCAAGCCACTTGTTGGCAGAACTTGAGCTCGAGCGCCCCACGCGTTTGGGATTCACGTACTTCTCTGTCTCGTAAATGCACACAACATCTTGAATACCAAACACATCACAGGTGCGAAGAATCGCCGCCACATTGTGCGGATCGTGGAGATCTTCAAGAACGACAATGATCCCACGCTGACGCTTTGCAATCACTGTGGAAATACGATTCTCCCTGCGCTTTTTTGGCATACTCTATAAAAAGAAGTGAAGTCCGCCCCACCAAGGAACGGACTCAGGTTATTTTGTCTCTTTTTCCGCATCGACTTCGATAAACGGCTCACCACGGGGAAACCACCGGGTGCAATCCTCACAGACATACAGATAATCACCCTCGGCATACCCCAAAAGCCAGCGCCACGTCGCTTTCTTGCAATGAAAACAGTGGAGCGGCTTCTTAAACAGAATGGTCGCAAACCGCTTCTTGCAGAACTGACAAAAAAATCGAAGGCCTTTGGCGGTCACATGGTCGATCTCCGTGGGAACAAATTCCGTCGTCAGCCCGCAAGTATTGCAATGGTTTCGAAAAGATACTGGAACTTCTGGAATTCCCTGGCGTTCCATAGCTCATCTCCTCCCTTTTTAACTGTATCATGATGCCATGAATGCTTCAAGAAATAAAAACAATGGTATCTCTTTGCGTGCCTTCTCGCTTGCCGCAAAGCGCTTCCCTTTAGGGCCTTGCCGGTTAGAAATCCATTCTTCCAAGCGTGTCACGGAAAATCCTGCTTTATGGAGTGCTTTCATGTAGATCTGAAGCGGCCGATGAAATGACCAAGTGTGGACGGATGGGTCGTCGCCAGGATGCATGTCAATTTTTACCCGCGCCTCGCTCATATAGGCATCAACACGACGGTACTGAATCTTGTTTTCCTCATCCCACCCCCAGTCGCTCGCTTTCGGCACGCGAAAGGCGGGGTGGTTCAATACGAGAAGCAATCGGCCGTCAGCCTTCAGCACTCGGCTGCATTCGGCAAAAACACCAGCCATGTTTTCAATATTCTGAAGCGCGAGAATGATCGTCACCGCGTCGACACTTTTATTTTTTATCATGGGAATGTGATCCGCAGGCGTAACGAAAAACTCCAAATTTTGCACCTTCCCGCCGGTAGGCGTGGCCCCGCCCAGGGCGGTGGCCTTTTTTGCAAATAGAATCAACTCTTCCGCAATATCAATACCAATCACCTTCGGACCCATTTTTGCGAATTCACGCGCGAAAAACCCTGGTCCGCAAGCAAGATCAAGAACCGTTTGTCCTTTTTTGGGCTCAAGTAATCGCACGATCTGAGGAAGAATCACGTCGTGCTGATAGGTGCCTTTACCGTTTTTCAAAAGCTCGTGATACCACAGAGCGACATTCCCCCAGGATGTTTGTTTTTTTATCATATATCCTTCGAGTAGTGTAGCAAACAAAACGAAAATAAAAAACGGGCCAGGCTCGATCGGAGATGATGGTTCCGAGAGCCTGACCCGACAGCGGCCGACGATCGCTAAGATGTTCTACTTGATGCCGGCCGTATACCGGCCGTTCGTCTCCTGCGCGACGCGACGGAGATTCTCCTCACAAAGGAAGGTTCCACCGTCTTTGAGACAGTGCGCGAGAACCGGCGGCAGTCGATTCACTTCCGACCAATCCCAATCGTCGCCTGGCTCGTCCGTGACGAGAATAATCGTATCAGGACTCGTCGCCGCGGCCTCTCGAAGGGCGCCGAAGGTGTTCTCCACATTCCCGCTGGTGGAGAAGCGCACATTGCCGCCTTCATACTTTCTGACGACACCGTCCGCGTAGAGCCAGACGCCGGTGAGCCGCTTCGAGTATTGTTGGATCGCGGCGAGATAAAAGGCGCTGACCCGCTGACGGTCTTCGTTCATGGAACCGGTGTCGTCGATCACCAGAGCGATCCTGTCGCCGTGCGCCGCCTCGACGACTGCGTTGATCGCAGCGGGTGCGGTGGACGCGGGGATGTTGAGCTTCCATCCTGGCTTGAGCGTGTTCCCGTACGGTCTGTGGTACCGATTGTTGCAGAAGGTCCCCCGCCGCCTAGCGTTGTTGGTGTAGCTCTCGGGTTTGCTGCCACACGTCTCCTCGTACTGCGCCTGGAGGTACGTCTCGTTCGTGAGGAGGATCGCCTCCCACGAGACATCGTACTGCCCAGCGATCGATCGGAGAAACTCACCGGTCTGGACGACGTGCGTGCGCATCGGCGCTTGTGCCGATGGCACCGGCACTTCGTCGCAGTTGATCTGCAAGAGCGCAACGGGCAGGCCGGTAATCAGAGCTAGAAATAAGCCTGCCATCTTTAGTCTGCTATTCAATCCTTTTCGCATGATTTTCGCCCCCTCCTTGAGGGCAGAGTGCTCATCAAGCACTCAAAAAGAACAAGGCACAGTATACGACAAAAACCCCCTTATGTCAAGGTGGTCTTTGTTCGATGTAAGACTAATCCAGCTTGGGTGGTTGGAAGAAATCAGGATCAATGGTGCGTTCAAAGCACGTGCGTCCGATGCCATGTTCCCAGTTGCCGCCATCACGAAACGGACCATACGGATACGCCGCAGGATACGGTACTGGATACTTTGCTCCAAGAGTGTCCGACTCGCTGGCCGTGTCAAATACAGCGCACAGTACAAACTCTTCCGCGCTTTTTCGCACATACTCATATTCCGTGGCGCTTCTCGGATCTTTCGGAAGAGCAAATCCACGAAGAGTGTCATTCAGCTCTTCAACAGCGGTTGGTAGATCTTTTTTCGCCTGCCAATAATTGGTGAGTTCTCCCTGGATCATCTGCAAGTTCCCCAGACGAATCTCATCAAAACGTTTCAGCCGAGCCTGGTTTGGAGAGCCGACAACATAAACGCCTACAAGGATGGCAGCAAAAACAATAACTATGATACTCCCGACAAAAATCTTCATACGACCTTTTATTCAACTCGATATTTCTTGAGATCCCACAGATAGTAGCCGAAGATCGATCCGGCTACGAATAAAATCGTGAACACTTTTAGAAAGAAACGGAGGGTGAGTTCACCATCAAGAAAATGATTCACGAGCGACACCAAATCAAAAATGATAATCAGAGCGGCAATAAACAAGGTGAGGTAGGTCAACCAACGGCGAACCCACAGTTCGCGCTTCTCGGGATATTCTCGATAAATTTTTTGAAGCTGCCACGCGGTCGCAATATACACGGGGAAAAGGATGATGAGAAACGAAAGTGAACGGCGAATAATCTCTTTTGCGTTCTCGGGAGAGAAATACTGCGCCATTTCAAGCGCGTCCGGGATGCGTAAATTAATATATTGAAAAACAATCGCTGAAAAACTGATCGCGCTTCCATAGAGCGCTACCATAGCCAAAAGATGCATGAAAAAATCTTTGGGGGAGGTTTTACTTGGCATATGGATATAAATATAGTTTACTAGAAAGAAACAACATGCGCAACCATGGAAAGGAGGAAGGCGTGGGCTCTTTCAAAATCGATAGAAGTTTTCTGATTATCTTTCTTTGGGTGTCGGTTCTCACAGGCATCCTTGTCGGAACAAGTATTTGCTGTGCACGGGTTTCGACGATGCCGGCAAAAAAGCCTTTCGCCACCATCTGCGATTTCGGGCCAATCAAATCTCAGGGCGTCCAGCTCAAAGTGCCGGGCTTCGTCCAACGATGCAAGTGGTGCTGGGCGACTGATGTCGCCATGATCGGCAGCTACTACACGCGAGACGCGATTCGGCCGTGCGACCTCGTCACGCAGACGACGACGGTTGCAATCGTGAGCACCTCGACGACGCACCCCGCGATTTCCTATCCGGATTGCTGTGTCCCCGAAGCCTGCGACACGACCTGCGACCACGGCGGGACGGACGAGCAGATTCGAAAGGCGTTCAAGCTGACCGGCTACGAGCACGAGGTCTCCTACAACGCGACCCAATGGTTCAGTGAAACCGATCTTCAGTGGGAGCTGTCAAACAACCGGCCGGTGATGATCGTAGTGCAAAGCACGAAAAGGGACAGTAACGGGGAGTATCAATCGCACGTCCGGGTGGTCTACGGTTTTACGCCGCTCGATGACACGCCAACACGCTACTACGTGATCGACTCCAACGATCGCGACCCATTTGAACGAAACTACTGGCAACTCATCTATGGTGATGACTACTACTGGATTGCGACGTGGACGCTCACTGCTACCGCAGCGCCAGAGTGCAAGGGAAAACCGTAATCCTCCGCACAAGCAGAAAAGAAGGCCTCGGGGTTATTCTTCACCTCAAGGTCTTTTTTAATTCCTCCGCGAGACTCTGGTCCGTTCGCTCTCGGTAAGGATCTGCTTCCGAAGTCGGATATGTTTGGGCGTAATTTCGAGGTATTCATCTTCTGCCATAATTTCAAGTCCGCGCTCGAGCGTCACTTCCATATGTGGCGTAAGCTGGAGCGCCTCGTCGGTGCCGGACGCGCGCATATTCGTCAATTGTTTGCCTTTAATCGGGTTCACCACCATGTCATTGCCTTTCGATACATTCCCAATCACCATACCCTCGTACACGTCGGTGTTCGGTCCGATATACAATACTCCCCGCTCTTGTAAATTTGCGAGTGAATAGCCAAGTGCCTTGCCTGTTTCCATGGAAACCATAGAGCCAACATCGCGTTTTTCGATCTCGCCAACAAACGGACGGAATTCCAAAAATCGACTGCAGAGAATCCCCTCGCCGCGCGTGTCCATAACAAATTCACTTCGATATCCTAAAAGCCCGCGTGTGGGGATTTCAAAAACAATACGCGTCATCCCGTGATTGGGTTTCATCTCAACCATGCTACCTTTGCGCTTGGACATTTTTTCAATCACCGTACCGGTAAATGTCTCCGGGGTATCCACGGTCGCTTCTTCAAAAGGCTCCAATTTCTGTCCATTCACTTCTTTAATAATGACATGAGGCTGCGATACTTGCAGTTCGTATCCTTCACGGCGCATATTTTCAAGCAAAATCGCAATGTGGAGTTCACCGCGGCCATAGACCGTGTAATAATCGCTTGAAGAAAAATCAATTTTCAGTCCCACATTCACTTCCAGCTCTTTCTCGAGCCGCTCTTTGATCTGGCGATTAGTCACAAACTTCCCGTCTTTTCCGGCAAATGGAGAGCTATTCACAAGAAAATTCAGAGAAATTGTTGGTTCATCAACACGAATGGCTGGAAGCGATTCCTGATCAACGCTCATGCAAATTGTTTCACCAATATCAATATTGGCAATGCCGGCGACCATGACAATGTCACCAGCAAACGCCTCTGTTGCTTCCTGTCGATGCGTACCACGAAAGGTAAAAAGTTTTGTAATCGTTGCTGTGCGCGTCTTACCGTCTGGATTCTTCACCACGACTTTGTCGCCGGTATGAATGACTCCTTCGTATACGCGACCGATCGCAAGGCGACCGACAAAATTGTCGTAGCCAAGATTGAACGGCTGCATGCGGAGCGGCTTTGTCGTGTCAGAAGGTGCTGGCGGCACTTTTTCTAAAATAATATCCAAAAGCGGGTTTAAATTTGTCGACTCATCGGCAAGATTTTTCTTGGCAATCCCTTGGCGTCCAATCGCATAGACCGTCGTAAAATTCAGCTGTTCATCGTTGGCACCCAAATCCATAAACAACTCAAGGACTTGATCATGCGCACGCACCGGATCTGCTGCTGGTTTATCAATCTTATTTAAAACCACAATCGGCTTTAACCCCAACTCAAGTGATTTCTTGAGCACAAATTTTGTCTGCGGCATGGGACCTTCTTGAGCATCGACAATCAGGAGGACGGAATCAATCGAACGAAGCACGCGCTCGACCTCAGAGCCAAAATCCGCGTGACCGGGAGTATCCACGATATTAATTTTTGTGTCTTTATAAAATGTGGAGGTATTTTTGGCATAAATCGTAATGCCGCGCTCTTTTTCAAGAGCGTTACTGTCCATGCTAACCGTTTCGTCGGTGACCATGCCGGTTTGGCGCATCAAAGCATCGGTGAGCGTGGTCTTGCCGTGATCAACGTGTGCGATAATTGCGATATTGCGAATTTCCATATAGACGCACACTATATCTAAAAAATCTCTTTCTGTCAATAAAAAACTCTGCGTTTCACTTCTCGATCCACGCAGAGCTAACTACTCCGGAACGGTTTTCTAGACTGCCCGCAATCTCCTTCCGCCCGCCCGAATAAGCATCCCAACATAGCCGACAAGTAGACAAACAGCTAGCCCGAACCCCTCGGCGATAAAAAAAGATGAATCAAGCCGACCCGCCTCGTGGATGCAACCGACGTACGTCGGCTGCCAGCACTGGTCCAAAAAGAAACACAGAAGTACCAAAAAAGCGACTAGGCTGGCAAACGCCACTAAAAACGCTATGCCAGCGATGCTCCAGCCGACGATCACCAAGATCCACCCAATCGGCCCTCGAACTATCCTCATTTGCCTACCTCCTCCTATTCAGCCACCCTAGCACAAATGCGATATTTCTTCCAGAGGCTTCAGATAAGGCCTTTCAGACACCGGATATGGAGCGCTTGCAGCAGGTCCAAGGTGCATGGGGCATGAATTTCTCCACGTTCCGCAAGTGCGAATGCTTCGTCGAATGGCAAACAGTAAACGCGGATACTTTCCCCCGTTCCACTCTCAAAGCGCTCTGGAGATGCACCGAAAGCAGCGGTATCAACAGGTGCAAAGTAACAATCAACCCGCTGGGTCAGGATCCCATTCGATGGGTATTGAGTTCCCCGGTGGATCAAGGTTTCCTTACTCACAGTGATCAATGTCTCTTCTTTGAGCTCTCGACACGCGGCCTCAAGTGCTGTTTCTCCTTCTTCCACCATACCACCGGGTCCTTCGAGACTAAGAACACCGCTCGAGGCGAAATGGATTGGGTTTGGTGTCCCGCCATGATCCGCACAGCAGAGAATATTCCTTGCTTCGGTGATTCCCTCCGAAAACGGTAGAAGACTACGCGGCTGTTCAATCAGGATCACCTCTCGACGAATCGCGTCAAACGGGAGGACTGTCACTGACGCACCACTCCCACATCGAGCAAACGCCCGCGGTTCACCTTTTCCGTTTGTATAAACGTATAGCTTGAGGTACCCGTCCCGTTCCCGATGAACACCGCGAACTGTGACGATCTCTGGCCTTATTCCCACCTCTCGAACCAAACGCATGATAACCTCCCTTTATACAAGAGGTTATACCATGCTACAACTGGTAAAATCAAAAAGGATCCACATCTGTGGATCCTTTTTGTTTGAATGGTAAACTTAGCAACATTTGCATTTCCCGCTTGTGAGCTTCATCAGTCCCAAGAGTATTACGAGTACTGGCCATGCGACGTCGACAAAACCCATACTTACCATGTCCCACGCTTTTAACAGAAACAGAAGACCGAACAATACCACGAGTAATGATGGCACTTTGTGATGCATGCACTTGCAGCAATTTTTGCCGCCGGTACCGCACCCGCTCGAACCGCACATGCCTGACCCGCAACACGCATCACCTTCTTTGTGTGTCATTTGATCCATAGATCTATAAAATTATTATTGAGAATCGATTCGTGTTCGACCTTTATTTTTTGTCAATTCGAGTATACCACAGTACTCTAACCAAGGAAACCCCGTATCTGGGCAGCGGCAAGAACCGCATCCCCAAGATCAACGACTGTATTTTCCTGAATATTTTTTGCAATCCATTTTGTTTCCTCCCGATGCGCTTGGGACACCACACCACCTGACGCCAACTCGTCAACACACTGCTGTAATTCTTCTGGAAAAAATGGACTTTCCCGATCAGCAAACCGTGCCGCGTCACGCAAATCTTCTTTCATATGTGGGTAGACCGTCTCAATAAAGGCCTTATCTTCTTGCGTGAGCGCATGAAACCCCAAAAGCTCCGGTGGAACACCCAAAGAATACATGGAGGCGGTGAAGGTAATGGCCCGAGGCAATTTCATCTCATCCACCTCACGTGAATAACCAAACAAACCAGTATGCAATTTTCGCTTCCGACGTTTTGGAATAAACCGAGCAACGCGATTTACCGGTTCGACAATACGCCGGAGCTGTACGCCATACGCTGCCCGATATATGTCAATAATGCGCAAAGCGCGCTCCTCGTCGATGAGCAGCGGCGCTTGCCGCGGCGTGTCATTTAATAGGGCAATGGCTTTTTGCACCACGTCGGGAGTATGATCGAATTTGAAGGATGACTGAATGGTAAATGTCTCAACGCTCGGATATCCATTCAAAATCCCCTGTGCTGTCTCTGGCCGCAGATTCCCACGAAACGGGGCAGAACCAACGCCGAGAATCGGATAGATAGGAACGCCGATTTCCTCTGACAAACGCCAGAGGCGTTGCAATGCAATTTTATTCATGAGCACTGTGGCGATCTGTCCGTAGTTGACGGCCGGATCTGACCGCGCAAGAAACACCCGTTGATATGGCACGCGTTTGTCCTGAAGATACTCGCGGACAATATCTGCAGACCCAAGCATGTGCTCTCTGTCTTCAAAAAGCGGAATGACATGAACTCGGTCTGGCAAAAATTCTCCGATCCATTCCCCGATCGTCATGCCGTCCCCAAGCGTCTTACCGGATTTCCCAACGACAACATCGGTATAGTAGCGATAGATGCGATTCATGGCCACCGCAGACGTGGTCATAGGAAGAATGACTTCAAACACCGGAGCGATCCCCTCGCCATAAAATAATTTTGCCGCATCAAACGAACGAGGAATACTTTCAAGCGTTTCCAAAAGAATCTTTGCTTCTCCGCGCTCAATGTCTGGATTCGGCACGCGAAAAGTCAATCGCACATCTTGCCCAAGTTTTTTCTTTCGAAAAAATGACTCGTTTTTTGCCAAAAGCTTTTTTACGACAAAATTATCTACCTCTTTCCCTTCAAAATCCCACATCTGTTCTCCACACCCTAAATGCGCGTAGGCGTAAAAAGCCTCTTGAATTTCATCTTCACCACCGAGCATCTGATGCTCAGCGAAAAACGGCATATTCACATTATCCGGATGCTGGGTGCTCATGGTGCGGGGAATGGTCGTCATACCGATCATCATGGTATCATAGGGGAGATAGAATTCCTACTCCTATGCGCCACATACTTTTTTCCATCATGCTTCTCGCCTCTCTTCAAGGAACGACTGCCCATGCCGCCGGCGGAGGCAGTGGCGGCTCTGTTCCATCATGCGATTCCGACGTCTGGGTCTGTAGTGACTGGGGCGAGTGCTCTCCCCAAGGATCTGCCAAGAGAACTTGTGTTAAAACATTTGACTGTCTGGGCGAGGCTGTGGATACCAAACGACCCGAAGAAAAAAAGGATTGTGTGCCGCCGTCACAGCCTGCCCCACCACCCGAACCCGCGCCGACGCCAGTACCGACGCCACCACCCGCACCAGCGCCAGTACATACGCCAGCACCAACGCTTGCCCCAACTCCTCCAACGCCTCTGCCAGTCGCATGCACCGAAGACACTTGGGGGTGCACGGCGTGGACAGCGTGCGATCCCCAAGGCAATCAAATTCGCACCTGCCTGAAAAAAAATGATTGCGCGGCGGCCGATACCCCAAGCCCGCGATTCACGAAGCGATGCGAGACGCTCCAATGCGGCAATCTCCGAACACTCCGCGATCGCGTTTTCTGTCGTTTGAATCTTACCCCGGCAGGCGTCGCGCGTGAACTCGAGATTGAATACCTGCCGGAAGCCTGCCGGCTTTTAGAGGACAAAGACGCTCGATCGCTCTGCATTGAGCGCTACAAATCCTACCAGCCGTGCTGGAATAAAAAAGATGACGCGGCGCGCAATGCCTGCGCGAAAGCCGCATTACAGCTTGGACCTGTCATGAGAGAAGAAGTAAAAAAATGCGAAGGTAAAAATGGGCAAGAGCAGGCAGAATGCAAACGCGAGCTTCGCGAGCGAGTGTTCGCTCTTATTATTTTCCGCTTTTATAATCTCGAAAAGCGAGCTGAAGACTTGGCCGAACAAGAAGCGGACCTTTCACAGGTAGCGGATTTTGTCACGCTGATTCAAGAGAAAAAAATCGCTTTTTCCCAATCAAAAACCCACAAAGAGCGAGAGCAGATTATTCGAGATGTCCGAAGCGAATGGCAAAAATTTTTAACTTTTCTATGAAACCAATTTTTTTCTTTTCTTGTCTTCTCCTAATTACTGGAGCCGGTTGTCCGCGTGTTCCAGAAAAAACACCACCGCTTGAAACCAGTGTTTCGGAATCACCTACTCTGGAAAATGACGGACTTGAAGAAGCTTTAAACGATCTCGACCTCGTCGATCAAAATGAGGATGCCGACTGGAGCGGCTACTAGCGCTTAACGAATACCCACCAGCTTCCGCACATCGCTCATGGTTTTTTTTGCAACAGCCCCCGCTCGCTTCGCGCCACGAGCGACAAATTTCTCGATCTTCGTGGGGTGAGCCAAAAGCATGTCACGTTTTTCCCGAAATCCAACAAATGTTCCCGCGATGGTTTTGGCTAAAGCGGCTTTCAAATCGCCGTAACGGATACTGCCATTTTTCTCGGCGCGGAAAAAGCTTTCAAAGAGCGCCGGTGGACCAAAGTGCCGCAAGAGAAGCAGGAGATTTTCTGCTCCGGGAGCCTGCCCGCCGCCTTCGGTTGCAGTCACGGCTCGTTTGAGTTTTCGAAGGATTTCTTCTTCGCTGTCCGCCAATTCGATCACGTGATCTGCTCCAAGCGACTTACTCATCTTTTTCTCCGGATCCAACAGACTCATCACTTTCGGAATTTCGGTCAAAAGCGGCTTTGCTTCCGGAAAATATTCGCCATAGCGCTGGTTGAACCAGCGCGCGATGTCGCGCATGAGTTCGACATGCTGCACTTGATCTTGACCGACGGGCACGAGCGTTCCTTTGTACAACAAAACATCAGCGACCTGAAGCACTGGATACGTGAATAAACCAGTATTGATATTCGCCTCTTGCCGCGCGGATTTATCTTTAAATTGCGTCATGCGTTCAAGTTCTGCAACCGGCGTAATGGTATTAAAAATCCAGCTGAGTTCCGTGTGTTCCGGCACATGCGATTGAATAAAGAGCGTGCTTTTTTGGGAATCAATGCCGAGTGCCAAGAGCTCTGCCGCGATGCGCATAGTCCGTTCGCGCCGTTCATCTGCTGTCATGTTCCCCGTCAAAGAATGATAGTCAGCAATGCAAAAAAAACAGTCGTACTTACCGCTGTTCTGGAGTTCGATCCAATTTTTTACTGCGCCCAAATAACTACCAACATGGAGATTGCCAGTGGGCTGAATTCCAGAAAAAATTATTGGCTTCATAATCGCCTGAATTTTAGCACATACCCGCATGCCGAGCAACTTGATTTTCTTCTGTTTTCTTGTACACTTCCACCTGTGAGGAAGACGGAGAGGAGATGGGATTGTCCGTCAAAACAAACCCCATCTTCCTCTCCCACCTCGCACCACGCGAGGATTTTTACTCGTCGATCATGGCTCCCATGAGGATCGCGTCTTTTCCGCCATGAACCAGCTTGGTCTGACAGCCGGTCACACCGACATCAGCGGGAATGCCCGCGATGAAGTAGACGACGAGCCGCGTGTACCACCGACCAGCTGCCGTCAGATCATCGCTTCCCGGAAGATAATAACGGAAATATCTTTTTTTACCTTCGACTTCACGCTGAAGCACATAGCGCCCATCCGCTTTCTTGGCCGCCGCAAGCGCGCTCGAGAACCCGTCATCCGTCGAAAACACGACACCTTTCGCCCCCGAGGCGATCGCCTCCTTGAGCACCCATGGATGATTGGAATCGATCTCGGGAAGCTCGCGATGACGTCCGACGAAAAACGTCTCCGGCGTGTGACGACGCACCGTATCGAGCGCCGCACCATCGATCTGCGAGCGCAGAATGGCTTCGAGCACTTCGTTGCCGTCGTCATTCCGGAGGATGCCGCCCAGCGCCTTCGATCCAAGGAATGGCTTCGGCGGGATGAGAAACTGCACCTCACCCGCCAAGTACATCGCCGAGAGCGCCGTGAGGAGCGGAGCGTTCTTCGCGATCACGAGGAAGTTGATGAAGAGCCGAGATGGCTCTTCCGCTCCGTTCACGAAGATGCGTCCGTTCTCGATCTTCATGTCGAGCTCATCCGCGATAACGAGTTCAACCCCCTCGACGCGAAGCGCTCGCTTCAGGATCTCAAACTCCGGAAGATAGAAGCGCTCTTTGTGCGCGTAGAGAAACACGAGCCGGTCCACGTTACGCCGTTTCACTTCGGCGGCAAGGAGCGGCGAGACGCCGGGAAACGCTTTCGCTTCCGGCTTCACCGTCCTCCGGATGTCGGAGAGAAGCGTGGTATAGCCCATACCACGACGATTCATGGCATCGATCTCGACCAGCCACAAGCGTCCATCCTCGCCTTCCACGAAATCCGCCTTCACGATCCGCGGAATCTGCTTCGGCCGTGCCACCTGGAGCGGACGATACGCCTTCTCTACCTGCATGACCGAGAACTCCTGGAGCTCTCTCCACGCCAGTCCGCGACCGAGTTCGCCGCTTTTGGCGATCGCCGCGATCCGCGAGGCGCCCTCGAGACACTCCGTGAGCGCGACTCCGAGGAGTCGCAAATCACGCACCTGCTCTACCGAGAGCGGAAACAGATCCGGGGTCGTGAGAAAGCGATGCGTTTCTGCCCGCTCGCCATCCCAAAGCCCGGAATTCGTAATGATGGTTTCAATGATCGACTTCATGCCTCTATCTCCTGGTCTCATGATGGTTCCTCCAATGAGACGCCCAGATTGCACCATTGCAATCTGATGCAGACTGCCGCGAGCGGCAAAACGCATCAGACCACAATCATCATACCCGCTCAAGGATCGGAATAATTTCGGTGATGGATCCGACACAAAACGTCGGCTGTTCTTCTGGCGTTTGCGCCAACTCTCCCGCAAACTTTCCGTTTCTTATCCAAATGGTTTGGAGATTGCAGGCATTTCCACAGACAATTTCTCCTTTCACACGATCGCCAATGACGAAACTTTTTTTTCGATCAACTTCCCCGATGCTCTCGAGAAATTCTTCAAATTGTTCCGAGGTCTTTTCATCACAAAAAAGCATGCGGTCGAAATATGCTCCAATGCGAAGTGAATCGATTCTTTTTTTTCTTTCTCCGCCTTCGCGTTGTGATACTAAATACAAGGTGAAACCCGCCTTCGCCGCGCCAACCAGCACCTCAAGCGCGCCCGGAACAAGCCTATCTGTTTCAGGATCAAACAGGGTACGGAGAAAATCAAAGATAATAATTTTTTTCATAAAGGAATCACGTGAAAAAAATCTCCCCCGGAAAGTCCGGGGGAGATTGGAATTGATAAGGAAGTTTCAACAAGCCTATGCAACACCAAACACCGGACTCTCTGCCTCAATGAGGCATGCCCAATACATAAAGCTGGTGTTTGTTTTGTGACTCGATGCGAAAATCATATATATATACCGTACCGGTGAAACAAAAATACGTC
Source organism: Candidatus Magasanikiibacteriota bacterium (assembly GCA_023246555.1). Taxonomy (GTDB): domain Bacteria; phylum Patescibacteriota; class Patescibacteriia; order Magasanikbacterales; family UBA922; genus JAHFIC01. The sequence continues at coordinate 31,934 of JAHFIC010000002.1, read as the reverse complement.
AAATGCGCCTGTGGATAAAAAGTAATAACCAAAAATTTCTATGTATCCGGATCACCCTCTTCTGGAATGACAATCGCCGCGAGGATATACCCGAGAATTGCTGGAAAAATGCCGACAAGAAGTGCCAAAAATATATACAAAATGCGAAACACCGTCGGATCGATCCCCCAATACACACCAAGACCGCCCAAAATTCCCGACACGCGACGATTGGTCTTGGAGCGGAATAATCGTTTCATAAATCAAGAAAAACTTTTGCTTTTGCAAAACCCGCCAAAAACCACCCATTGTCGATTTCATCCCGCGCGATCATCGCCTCGATATCTTCCTTTGTTTTTATGACAACCTCATGAATTTCCGATATCTCGCAGCGCGGTGTACCAAGCGAGAGATCTCGCGCTAAAAACACGCGTTCGTATTGGTTACTCAACCCCGGATCAATCCTTAAACCACCCAAATCAATCCACTCGCGGGCAGTGTAGCCGGTCTCCTCTTTGAGTTCACGTTTTGCCACAACCAAAGAATCTTCTCCTTTTGTATGACTCCCACCAACCGGCCAACACCAGGTCCATCCTTGAATCGGATACCGCCATTCATGCAAAACCACGAATCTCCCGTCAGGAGTCATGGGGATAATAAGCGCGCCCTCATCGCGCCGTTCCAGATGCCCATAAATCCCCGGCTCACCATTTGAGAACTCCACTTGATCCTCCCAAACACGAATCCATGGATTTTCATACACCACCCGCTTCTTCAGTGTTCGAAACATAGCCTAAACACTATCTGCTATCGTCACACCTCGATCACGACCGGCAGGACCATGGGCCGCTTCTGCGTTTTGGTGAAGATAAATTGACCGATTTTATCACGAATGTCATTCCGGATCTGATTCGTGTCAGTCCATTGCAATGGGTTTGATTCAATGACCATTTTTTTCACCCGATGCCGAATATCCTCAATGAGCTCCTTATTGTCTTTCAAAAAGACAAAACCGCGGGAAATAATATCAGGATTCTGAATGAGCTTTCCGGCTTTTGCATTTACCGTCGCAATGACGACAATCATGCCATCCTCGGCCAAGACCTGCCGATCGCGAAGCACGACATGCTGGGTATCGGACACGCCGAGACCATCCACGAACACATAATCGCTCGGAACTTTTTTCGAAAGCGTTTTCATTCCATCGGGCGACAATTCAATGACTGATCCGTTGTCCGGCACCACAATTCGCTCTTCTGGGAATGTATTTTTCACTGCCAAATTTTTCGCTTCTTTGAGAAAAAAGTGGTTCCCATACACCGGAATAAAATAATCCGGCTGAGTTTGAATAAGCATGTCCACGATATCGCGGCGTGTGGCATGGCCAGAAACATGCACGTCCATCAGGTCTCCATGGATTACATAGTCTGCTTGACGATAGATATTGTCTTTTAAGCGCTGTACGCTCCGTTCATTCCCCGGAATCACCGACGATGAGAAAATCACCGTATCGTTCTTCCGGAGCTTTAAAAACCGATGCTCGCCGCTGGCGATGCGATTCAACGCGGCATTTTCCTCGCCTTGGGCGCCGGTGCAGACAACGACCGTTCGATTTTCTGGATACCGATCAATGTCTTGGCCGTCAATCAGCGTTCCTCGTGGAATCTTAATGTATCCCAATTCTTTGGCAATCTCGATATTCATTTTCATACTATATCCATCGAGCGCGACATATTTGCCAAGACCTGCCGCCGCCTCAATCACCCATTTGACCCGCTCGACTTGTGACGAGAAGGTGGCGATAATCACTCGCCCGGGAGCTTTTGACAAAATATCCATCAGATTTTTGTATAACTCCTCATGCGTCGCATGCCGGCCTTCACGCAACGATCCCAAGCTTTCGAGCATAAGGACACTCGGGCGTTTCACGTGCTTTAGGTGATCATATCGCAGATGCGTGACACCCTCCACATCACGCTCCATGGTCCAGTCGCCCGGATGAAGTACGGTGCCGACCGGTGTTTCCAAGATCGTCCCCATGGAATCCATAATCGAATGCTCCACCTGAAAAAACTTCACGCTAAATACACCAAGAGCAATCGCGTCTTTTACGCTCTTGACCGGAATCGTCTTCAACTTCTCTGCCGAACCCTTTTTAAAATCCTCCTGCCGGTGCTTAATCATGGCAAGCGTGAGCGGCATGGCAATGATTGGTGGATTACCCAATTTCTCAAGCAGAATCGGCGCCGCGCCGATATGATCCAGATGGCCGTGACTAAAAATCACACCGCGAATGCGCGATTCTTTCCCTACGAGATATTTTGCATTGGGAATCACATAGTCGATGCCTGGCATGTCTTCCTCTGGAAATTGTACGCCCATGTCGAGAACAACAATATCGTTCCCATATTCAAATACGGTCATGTTTCGACCGACTTCCTCACAGCCACCAATGGGGATAATCCGAAGAGCATCTGCCCGCACCGGACCAATGTCAACTGGCGGGCCTGCCATGGCCGGATGTTCTCGGTACGCACTGCTTCGCGAAAATGTCGGCCTTGGGCCGCTCCGGGCACCGCTCCGCATACCACTACGAAAACGCCCACCACCGCGTGCGCCACTGACGCCGCTCTGTGACACGCCCGCACTCCGTCGGGATATTGGCCGCGCTCCCGCGCGTCCGCTATTGCGGCGCATGCCGCCCACCCGTGTACTGTCTTGCATCATATGATTAAGAAGAAAAATATATCCAATACGTTTACTTACATTGTGGGCGAGAAGAGACTCGAACTCTTATGACCTTGCGATCGCTGGCTCCTGAAGCCAGTGCGTCTACCAATTCCGCCACTCGCCCACGATGTATGTAAACCCGTCCCGCCTCTGGCGGGATGCGCCTGCCTGCCGGCAGGCAGGTCTACCAATTCCGCCATCCCAGCGCGTATCTATTTCTTTTGCCATTGACCAGCAGTTTTCATATACCAACTCGCGACACCATTCAAACGATCTGCTGGATGAAAAATACGATCTCCTGAGATCCCAAAAATACGATCGCTGGTAGCGTAACTATATGTCGGCGCATACAGAAAAATTGCCGGTCGATCTTGAAGAAGGGTAACCTGGAACTTCTTGTAGGCTTCCTCTGCCTCTCCTGTATCCCCTTCTTCCCGAGCTTTCACCAAAAGCGCATCAACCGTCCGATTGGCATATCGAGCCAAATTCAAACCCGGAAAATCAATTTGACTCGAATGCCAAAATGGATACTGGTCTGGATCTCCACCGATAATAAACCCGTACAAAAGGACATCATATGTTCGATCCTTCAGCACATCTCGGTTGAACTCTTTTGTTGGGATTAGCCCAATCACCGTTTTTATCCCAATATCCTGCCAAAATCCAGCAATAAGCTCAGCCACCTGGCGGTATTCAGGAGTGTCCGCCGTCACGAGAGAAAGTTCGAGAAGCCTGCCATCCTTCAAACGCCGATAAAAGACTTGTGCATCATGCAATTCCTCAGCCAAGAGCGCATCTACTTGTGCTTCAATCGCTTGAGTTGATGTGGAAATTTCTGTTGTCGATGATGCAGACGTCCCAAGGGTTTTCAGCAAATCATTTTTTCTAATCGACCGATACTCGTCAGCACTGATACGCGTTGAAATCGTGTCCAGCATGACATTTGCTTCCTCGAGTGCATACTGAGTCCTCGGGGTGTCCGTCGCGTACCCAAGATACCCAGGAAGAATCGGCCCCCAAACAACTTCCCCTTCCCCGTTCAGAACTTCTTTGAGCAAACGATCTTTGTCAATGGCCATTTCCAACGCCGTCCGCGCTTCTTTAAAGCGGAGCGCCTCATCGTGACCTTGATTCAAAAAAAGCGCAGTGTACTGAGGTAAATGCAGTGTGTGAATGACGATGTGTTTTCGTTCCACATTATCTTTCAAATCATGCGGAACAAAGCTTAAACCATGCGCTCGTTGTTCCCGAACCGCCTGAATCGCTCCCGTTGGCCCTTCAAATTCGCTGAAAAACTGAAGCACAAAGCTGTCGAGATAGGTGCTTTGGCGATAATAGGCAGGATTCCTAACCAATTCATATTGATAAATATATCCCGTATCATCTTTCAGGAGTTTTGAGAATTGAAACGGCCCGGTACCGATCGGCTGAAGATTATTTTTATGGAGACGAATACGCTCAGCTGGCACGTCTCCCCAGATGTGCTCAGGGATAATTCCCAACGTGAGTGCCCCTAAAAACGGAGCAAATGGCTCCTTCAGTGTGAGCTGAACGGTAAAATCATCAATAACGCGCGCCTCTACCCCTTGAAAACTCACGAGAAGCGGACTGGCAACAATCGGATTTTGCGCGGCTTGAATGGTAAAGACAACATCACGTGCCTGAAATGGTTCGCCATCGTGCCAACGCACATCTTTTCGGAGTTCAAATATGTACACTTTTTTATCTGGTGATACGGTGTAGGTCGCCGCGAGATCAGGAACCAAACGCTGCTTTTCATCATACCGCATGAGCCCGGAGTAAACTAAACGAACAATATCCATATCGACATCATTGACCGATGCAAAAAGCGGATTTGCCAACTCCGGAGATCCGATAACCGCTTCAACGTATCGTCCGCCGGGATGGGGAACCTGAATCCGGTATTGCCCCAGCATGAAAAAAAGAAGCCAGAGTGCCGCACCAAAAAATACTACAGCACTGCCTTGAAGGACACGCAACTCCCCTCTCGAGAGGATGGCACGAATATGAAAAAATTGAGAAAACCGCGGGAGCTTTTTTCCACGGACTCGCCGCACGAGCTCCACATCCTCATGGTGGGAATGGAGCGGTGTCGGCTTTCGTATTTTTTTTACGCGAGAGAGCGCCCGCTCGACAAGAGACGAAAACACAAAAACGACAACTCAAATAATTTAAGAGAGCAGGACACCGAGGAGAGCGGTGCCGAAAAATACAATAGAAATGACGATGGTGGCGTGATAGAGGACTTTGTCAATGCCTCGCTTGGTGCTGTATATATTGCTCGATCCGCCAAATGCAGCCCCAAGACCTCCTCCCTTTTGCTGAAGGAGGACAACGGCAATAAGGAGAACAGCCAACAAAGAATGAATTATCAAGAGAATTCCCTGAATGCTCATAAACATGATGAAGAAAATAAGGTAGTAATAGTATAGCATAACGATCCTCCCTTGACAAGACCCCCCTACTTTGCTACACTATTTCTACGTTATTTCCATGGTACCATCTAAAATTTTGCTATGAAAAAAGATATTCATCCAGAAGTACATCCAGTCATATTCATTGATACCTCGTGCGGGAAGGAATTTTTTGCCACTTCAACTCTGACGTCCGAAAAAACGCGCGATGTAGCCGGGACGACCTATGCGGTCTTGCCCATTGAAATTTCATCCGCTTCGCACCCATTTTACACCGGGAAGCAAACTCTTCTCGATACTGCGCGCCGCGCTGAAAAGTTTGCAGAACGCGCCGCAAAACGCACGGCTGTTTCCGCCGCGAGAAAAGGGAAAAAAATAAAACGCGCAAAAATCCAAGCGACTCGCCGAGCAAAAACCGACGCAAAAAAAACTCCAGAAAAGCCAGCAGAGGCATAGAGAAGTCACAAAAAGCAGGCACACTCCCATGTCTGTTTTTTGATTTCATGAGATAAAAGATATAGGATACGGTTGTATGAAAGAAAAATTTGAGCAGATAAAAAATGATTATCGTGCCCTCGAAGCCCAACTGGAAGATCCTGCCGTGCTTCGAGAAAGTAAAAAACTAAAGGAGCTATCGCTCGCCTATAGCGACCTCAAGCCGATATACGAACACCTGGTGGCTTTAGAAAAAATTGAAGCGCAGATTGCTGAAGCACGATCCATTCTTCAGGTCAACGGAACGGATACTGATATGCAACAGCTGGCAGAAGAAGAAATACGCAACCTTGAACCAAAGCAGCGCACGCTTGAGCAGGCCCTTGAAGAATTGACGCGACCGAAAGACCCGCTCGACGAAAAAAATATCATCGTAGAAATCCGCGCTGGCGCTGGCGGTGACGAATCCGCGTTGTTCGCGGGAGAACTTCTCCGCATGTACCTCAAATACGCGGAAAAAAGAGGATGGAAAACATCACTCCTCTCCCAACATCAAACCGATATCGGCGGCTACAAAGAAGTTGTTTTTTCAATCTCTGGCCGACGGGTGTACGCAGACATGAAATACGAAATGGGCGTACACCGAGTCCAGCGCGTGCCGGAAACAGAAAAAGCCGGACGCGTTCATACGTCCACTGCAAGTGTCGCGGTCCTCCCGGAAATAGAGGAGGCTGAACTCACGATTGACCCTAAGGATCTCCGGATTGATACGTTTATGTCCGGCGGCAAAGGGGGGCAGAGCGTGAATACCACCTATAGCGCCGTACGCATTACGCACATGCCATCGGGGACAGTCGTGCAATGCCAAGACGAACGATCACAGACGCAAAACCGCGCGAAGGCGCTGGCCGTGCTTCGTGCACGTCTTTTTGAAGCAGAACAAGAAAAGCGCCGTGCGCACATGGATGCAAAACGGCGCAGCCAGATCGGCACGGGCGACCGAAGCGAAAAAATTCGCACCTATAATTTTCCGCAAGATCGCGTCACCGACCACCGCATCCACAAAGACTGGAATCAAATTCCCACGATCATGGATGGCAACATTGAACCAATCATCGACGCTCTTCGAACAGCGGCAGAAGCATACGCTGACGCGTGACATATGACAACCGTCCCACGAAACGAACAGGAGATTCTTTTGGCATCTATCCTAAAAAAACCGCGGGAATTTGTCATTGCCCATCCTGAGGACTCATTGCGCTGGCGAGAGCGATTGCGTTTTTGGCATAGCTTGCACCAAAGAAAACGCGGGGTTCCCATTGCTTACCTTACCCGGAAAAAAGAATTTTTCGGTATCGATTTTTTTGTAAACCGACACGTGCTTATTCCACGACCGGAAACGGAATTACTGGTCGAACAGGTTGTTGCAAGAATCAGGCAAGAAGGAAAAGACAAAAAAATCATACTGGTTGATATTGGCACCGGAAGTGGTTGCATCCCCCTCGCGATCATGAAAACGCTGAACAATAAAAACATCCAAGCCATTGCCATCGACAAATCGCGAAACGCCCTCCGGGTTGCGAAAAAAAATACCAAACAACAGCAAGCTCGTATGATACTCCTGCGCGGCAATCTCCTCGAACCGTTTGCCCAATACTCTAGAAACAACCCCATAGGCTCCCCCCTCATTATCACCGCCAACCTCCCCTACCTGACAAAAGAACAATATGCCGATGAGCCCTCTATCAAACACGAACCACGCTCCGCGCTCGTGGCAAACAAGAGCGGCCTTGCGCTCTATGAACAGTTGCTGAAACAAATCCAACAACTCACTATGAGCTACGAAGTAAAAGCGACATGCTACTTCGAGATCGACCCTTCTCAAAGCGACCGAATAAAAAGCCTGGTAACCACTTTCCTCCCAGGGGCAAACGTGGAAATAAAAAAAGATCTGGGTGGGAGAAACCGAGTTGTGTGTATTTCTACGATGGAGAAGAGTGAAAAGTAATCTTTCCGTCTTCTGTAATAACTTCTATCCAAATCTTCCCGGGATTTATGGGCAGAGGTGCTCCTTGCTCGTCGAACCACATGGTTCGGCTGGCTGCATCTCCTTTCTTCCAGCGTGCATTCATTCCTTGCCCGCCTTGAAAGACAAACGCATCACCCTCACCCACCGTGTCCAAGCGAAGACGGCCAATAGCATCGATAACTGTGCCGTGAACCCGCTCCACAATAACCGTGTCGGCCACAATTGGCGATCCGCCATCATCAACCTGCGGTGTGGCTTCATCCACCTGAAATCGCTCATACTGATTGGTGCTGGAGCTATACACCCAATCAACGCTATAACCAGGATTCGAAAAACGAATAGTCACGCCAGTCGCTCCACACGAAACATCGCACGCTGGAGCCACAGCAAACACCCAAGGCAGAACAGCCGAGGCGTCATAGCGTTCACCGTATTTTTCAAGCGCACGGCGCCAAAGCCGTGATGAGGTGTAGGTATCGTGGGGCGGGTGGCGTTCGTCGGCACGCCAAAAATACCACCCCTGGCTCATTTCGTTCACATGAAACACACGGCGCTTTTCGAGTTCGCTCATTGCCTCAGGGGAACCGCCAACATGCACATAGAGCGGATTTCCGTATTCCCCTGCCCAGTCAATAAAATACGGCCGAGCGCTTCGAACCGGCCCCGCTCGTTCAACCTCGGTACTCCACGGGTAGATCGCAAGGAATCTGGGGATATTCGCCTCTGCCGGCGCTTCATAGACAACCGACGCTTTTGATAATCCTGAAACCGGCCACGCATCAATTGAATTTTCAATCATCACCGCGACAAACCGTTCTTGCGTTTCCTGCTCATTCTTCACGCATACACCATCAACCGCGCGACGATACGCGCATACCAGAGCATGCGGTTGTTCCTCTTTCATTACCAACGCGCCACGAGGGATATCGCGAAACAGCCACGTGTGCACCAGCGGGAAAGAAAACCAAAGAAGCAAAAAAAACCCGACAATAAAAACAACTCCTGCCAGTATATATATTCGTCGGACAGGATCCGAGAAAACTTTTTGAATTTTCTTCCTGTATGATTGCCGCTCCATAGTGCTCACCCAGTATACCAAAATCCGCCTTTTCAGGCGGATAATGAATGAAAGATTACTTTTTTGGTTCTTCTCCAGATGGAACCGGTTCCTGTTCAGCGCCTTCCTCACCCGCTTCTTCTTTCTTGCCTTTCTCTTCTACCTCGATATCTTCAAGACTCTTCGGACCTGTGCCTTCTTCCATGGCTTTTAATTGATCTTCTGTCAATGGCGGTGTTACCTTCGCGACAACTGTCTCCGCATCGCCCAAAATCACAACCCCCACACCCACTGAAAGATCACGAACACGAATGACGTCGTCAAATGTTTTGAGAAGAGAGAGATCGACATCGATGAACCCGATCAAATCTTGAGGCAAACATTTAATTTCCACCTCAGAGAGCGCCTTAATGAGCGTGCCCCCAAGCCCTTTCACCGCTATCGATTCGTTCACAAACCGGAATGTCACCGGGACTTTCATTTCTTTCTTCAAGTTAATCTGTCGAAAATCTACATGTGTTATTCGCCCAGAAATCGGATCGTACTGTACATCTTGGATAACGGCCGTCACCGGAGCTTTTGCATCTGCAAAAACAATATCCACGAGGCTTGCTCCTTTGGCCTTTTCCAATAAGACCCCAAACGCGTGCGCAGGAACACTTAAGGAGATCGGTTGAATTTCCGGCCCATACAAAACGCCCGGAACTCTACCGCTTGATCGCAACATATCCGCGGTGCCGGATTCCCTTTGCATTGCCTCTATGGTATACGTCATATCACTACTGAAGTATATAAGCGCACGTATGATATCAGACGCCAGAGCATTCGTCAAGAGTTGGATCGGGAAACACTCTGCACAATACCAAGGAGAAAAAAATTGATAAGGAGTGAGGACCCGCCGTAGCTTAAAAATGGCAGTGTCACTCCAGTGATGGGAAGGAGGCCTATGGTGGCGCCGATATTCAGAATAATGTGGATAAAAAACAACCAGGCAACGCCAACCACCGTATAGGCGCTAAAATCATCTTGGCACCGGCGCGCAAGCGTCAACAGCCGATACAATAGGAGCGCGTACAGCACCAAGACAAAGAAGGCCCCCATAAATCCGAGTTCTTCAGCAATAACAGAAAAAATAAAATCTGTCTGCGCTTCTGGCAAAAATCGCAGCTGGCTTTGAGAACCGAATCCCAATCCCCTGCCAAAAATCCGTCCTGCACCGACCGCAATGATGGATTGCGTGACATTGTACCCAGCGCCCAGTGGATCGCGTTCCGGCTGAAGAAATGTTAAAAACCGTTCCCGCTGATACGGTTGAAACAGAAAAAACCACCCGACCAGCATGGCCACAGCAAGTCCAGCTACCGCCAACAGCACATAACGCTTTTGTTTTGTGGCGGCGAGAAGCATGCCAATCCAGAGGCCCATCATGATCGCGGCAGAACCAAGGTCAGGTTGAAGTAAAATCAGTCCCGCAAAGAAAAGGCTCAAGATGCCGCTCGCAAAAAGAAATTGAAACGAATCAAATCTTCGCCCTATGCGAAGCAGCAATGCCCCGAAAGATAGAATGAGTGCAACTTTTGCAAACTCAGCCGGTTGAAACGATCCCAATGAACCCAAAACGAACCAACCAGTCGTACCACGAATCGTCTCTCCGAAAAAAAGGACAGCGACAAGGAGAATGCCCGCGACAAAAGAAAGCGGGCGGACAAGCGCCTGGTACAATGAGCGATGCACGCTTCCGCCGATAAATAAAAAAACCATACCCAGCAGGAAGGCAATAAATTGCCGAGGAAAATACACCAGCTTGTCAGACGAGCCACGTGACAAATCAACGCTATAAATTGCCGCAAATCCAACAGCAACAAGCAGAAAGGCAACCGCAGAAAGAAACCAATCATGAAAACGGAAAACATTAATTGTCGTGGTAAAAATCCGCATGGGCGGGCGTCTCATGCCCCCGGTGACATAAATACGGATTGGTCGAAAACATTAATAATCGGGGAAAGCTGGATCGTGCGTATGTTCTCTCCATCAGAAAAAAGACGGATATCGCGAGATCGCTTTTCCCCTGAACGAAATTGGTCGAGCGGGAGATATAAGAGGCCGACAATGGTGTCACCGGAGACAAGCTGAACGTAAAAAACAGCTTGCCAGTAACTGTACGCTGAATTATTCAAGACGTCAAAGGACACATGGCCAGAAGAGATAGTAATATTTGAAACATTGAACGCCAGCCGTTCTTCTATAAATCCGGCGACATTCGGAATATCATGCGGATCCACACGACGAAAACGCTTTTCTTCAACGACAAATCGTGCGCTTGAAGGAAATTGCGCTGCTTCATGACCAAACACCACTACCGGCCGCCGCTCGTTTGGCAGGAGCGTCGTCTCGGCAATCACCGTCGCACCACCAGCATAAGCAAATTGGTATCGCAATATGACGGCATACTGAGCATTCGGATTCGCAACAAACGCAGAAAAATCATATTTCCCTGCCCCCGAACGAAAAATTTGAACGCGAGAAACCGTGATATCGCTCGCGCCATACAGAGCGTGTACATCGTCATAATTTTTAAACCCCGCGCGTGATTGTTCCAAGAAGGTCCGTTCGTTCCGGTACCCAACAAACGCATACTCACCCCACTGCCAAAGACTGAACCCGAGCGTGAGAGCGCACCACGTGATGAGTGCCCATTTTCCAATATGTTGCAATTGAATTTTATGGCGGACATACCACTCGCCAAACCGTAATTCTCGGGCTTCGAGTTCCCCAGTCGGACTCACATATTTCGCGTACGCCTGTTTCCCACGTGCGTTGTCATTCTTCTCATGTGCCATAGTGTATACAGTATACCAAAAATTTTTGCCTCAAAAAAGCACTTGTTTTGACAATAGCCCCATGATACAATCTTTTTACTCATTGGTTCATCATTTATGCCAAAAACCCGCGTGCTCAAAGGAAGGATTGCAGAAAAACCAGCCAAAAAAATACCCGCCGCCGGGGAATATCGTGCCGCGCAAATTACTGTCCTTGAAGGGCTCGATGCGGTACGGAAGCGTCCTGGCATGTATATTGGAACAACTGGTTCTGCCGGGCTGCATCACATGATTTGGGAAGTCGTTGATAACTCATTCGACGAAGCCATGGCCGGACACTGCGATGCAATTACGGTCCGCCTGCTTCCCGATCACTGGATAGAAGTAACCGATAACGGCCGCGGCGTGCCGGTCGATATCCACCCGGTCAAAAAAGTCAGCGCGCTTGAGGTCGTCATGACCCAGCTCCATGCGGGAGGAAAATTCGGCGATGGCGGCTACAAAGTTTCCGGCGGACTTCATGGTGTTGGCGTGTCGGTCGTGAATGCGCTGTCCACGCACATGAAAGTAACCGTAGACCGCGATGGAAAAATTTGGGAGCAAGAATACAAATGCGGCAAACCCCAATACAAAGTGCGCGCCATCGGCAAATCGAACAGTACGGGGACAACAGTGGCATTTCGCGCGGATGCATCGATTTTTGAAACGCTTGATTATCAGTGGAAAAGCATTCTCGACCACTTGCGCCAGCAGGCCTACCTTACCAAAGGGGTCCGCATTGGCATTGCTGACGAACGAAGCGCAGAAGAAAAATCAAAAGATGCGTCCGCGTCTCCTTACGAAAACAACTCCCATCAATTTTACTTTGAAGGCGGCATCGGCAGTTATGTGAAGCATATCAATAAAAACAAAGAACCGAAACACGAAAATATTTTTTATGTGGAAAAACAGGTCGACAAGGTGCTGGTCGAAATCGCGCTCCAATACACCGATGACTATAACGAATCGCTCCACGCCTTTGCCAACAATATCACGAACCCGGACGGCGGCATGCATGTAGCCGGCTTTCGCGCCGCGCTCACGAGAACGCTCAACACGTACGCGCGCAATAAAAACATCCTAAAAGAAAAAGATGATAATTTGAGCGGTGAAGATGTGCGCGAGGGGCTCACCGCCATCATCTCGGTCAAGATTCCGGAACCACAATTTGAAGGCCAAACCAAAGCCAAGCTGGGCAATCCAGAAGTAAAGCCCGCCGTGGAATCGGTATTCTCTGATGCGTTCATTATTTTTTTAGAAGAACATCCGCGAGATGCCGAAGGCATTATCGGCAAATGCGTCCTGGCCGCCAAAGCGCGCCAAGCGGCTCGCCTCGCGCGTGAAACCGTGCTCCGTAAAGGCGCCTTGGAGGGATTCACGCTCCCGGGAAAACTAGCCGATTGTTCAAGCCGCGATGCATCTCAATCAGAATTGTTTATTGTGGAAGGCGATAGCGCCGGGGGAAGTGCGAAGCAAGGCCGCGATCGAAACACGCAGGCAATTCTGCCGCTTCGAGGAAAAGTCTTGAATGTCGAACGCGCGCGACTCGACAAAATTTTGACGAACAATGAACTGAAAAATTTGATTATCGCCATGGGGACCAATATCGGTGAGCAATTTGAGATTGGTAAACTTCGCTACCACAAAATTGTCATCATGACCGATGCGGACGTTGACGGCGCGCATATCCGGACACTCCTTCTTACGCTCTTTTTCCGGTATTTCCCCGACCTTATCTACCAAGGGCATATCTACATCGCCCAACCGCCGCTCTATAGCATTAAATCCGGAAAAGACGTGACCTGGTTGTATAAAGATGCTGATTTGGACGCGTACAAAAAAAAGCACGGGGTGACAGAAGCCGATATTCAAGAAGCGAATGTGGAAGAGGGTGATCAGCTCTCAGCAATCAGCTCTCAGCAATCAGCTAACAGCCGAAAGCCGAAAGCCGAAAGCTCACCCAAACTGAACATCCAGCGCTACAAGGGTTTAGGAGAAATGAACCCAGAACAGCTCTGGGAAACGACGATGAATCCGGAAAACCGCATCCTGAAGCGGGTAGCAATCGAAGACGCAGAACTTGCGAGTGAAATCTTCGATATTCTTATGGGCTCTGAAGTCGCACCGCGAAAAAAGTTTATCCAAACACACGCCAAGAACGTGAAAAATCTTGATATTTAGAATTAAAAAAGGGCCTATCGGTGTAGGCCCAGGAGAAAGAACAATGCTTGGTCGCCGCGTACCGACGCGGGTTGGGGCTCCGTTTAGGAGCCGAGACTGTCGGGGAGCCCCGGCGCTACTTGCAACCGGCGTCGGCGGGATCGTCGTAGAAGACGGCCTCCGCGACGGGCACTGCCACCTGAATGGGCTGCCAATTCCGATCGCAGAAGGCCACGTGCTGGCCGGGCTGCAGCTGGCGCGTGAGGCGCCGGTCGTGCGGGATGCCGCTGCAGTCGAGGGTGGCCCCCACGTGCGCACCCGGAACCTGATACACCATGCTGGCGACGGACTGCCCGACCGGCAGGGGCACCACCAGGGGCACCACCACGACGATCGGCTCCCGCACACCCGCGGGCAGGGAGTCGGACTCGGACGAGATCTCGTGACACGAGGCCACGAGGGTCGCACAGGCGACCAGGAACGCAGTGAGCAGCATCTGGTTGATGCGCATGAGAAACATCCTATCACACTTATCCACTCCTGTCAAGTTGACAGAAACAGCACAACCAGGTAGAGTAAATCCATACCGGCCACAGGCCGTTTTTAGATACAAAAAATCCTATGATTGGAAAAATCCATACCTACCTAATAGAGGCCATTGCCGAAATGAAAAAAGTCATCTGGCCGACAAAAGAGCAGACCATCAACTATACTGTTCTGGTTATCATCCTCTCGGTCGGCGTGGCAATTTTTTTCGGAATTCTTGATCACGTTCTCAGCATCGGGTTAGAAACACTGATCAAATAACCTATGGCCAAACAAACCTTGAATCTCGGCCGGCGCTGGTACGTGCTCCATACCTATAGCGGCTACGAAGAAAACGTCAAACGCAACCTCGAACAACGTGTCGAATCGTTTGATATGGGCGATAAAATTTTTCAGGTTCTGGTGCCCAAAGAAAAGAAAATCAAAATCAAGTCCGGAAAACGCGTCACCGTGGAAGAAAAGATCTTTCCCGGCTATGTGCTCGTAGAAATGATTGTGACCGATGATTCATGGTATGTTGTTCGAAACACGCCGAATGTGACAGGATTCGTGGGTTCTGGTACGACCCCTACCCCGGTAGACCAAAAAGAAGTGGAAGATCTGCAGAAGCGCATGGGAGTGGACGAACCAGTGCATACTATTGATATCGCTATCGACGAGGCCGTGCGCATTATCGATGGGCCGTTCAAAAACTTTGAAGGGAAAGTAAGCGCGGTCGACGAAACCCGCGGCAAAGTTAAAGTGCTCGTATCCATGTTCGGCCGCGAGACACCAGTGGAATTGGATGCGCTTCAGGTCAAAAAAATCTGAGGATTTTTTTGACGCTCTCGGCCTTCGGCAATCAGCTTTCGGCTTGTGTACCGTTTCGAAAAATTGGAAATTTGGCAAATGGCACGAGAGTTTGTTCGCATTATTTACAAGCTAACCAAATTATTCCCAAAAGATGAACTTTTCGCATTAACTTCCCAGATACGTCGTGCGGGAATATCAGTAATGTTAAATATTGCCGAGGGTACAGATCGAGGTTCAGATATTGACTTTGCTCGTTTTCTCCGAATCGCTTACACATCGCTCAATGAAGTTATTTCTGGCTGTTACATTGCACTAGACCAAGGATACATTGACAAAACCATGTTTGATAATGTATATCATAAAAGTCACGACTTAGGGAAAAGAATTAACGCATTTATCCAAGTACTAAATAAATGATCTTACTTGGTTCTCGCAAGAGACGCTTCTCAAGTAGGTAGCTGAAAGCAGACAGCCGACAGCTGAAAGCAAAATAATTGTATGGCCAAAAAACTTGTTACTCAAATCAAACTGCAAATCACGGGCGGCGCGGCGAACCCCGCTCCTCCGGTCGGACCAGCGCTCGGCCAGCACGGCTTGAACATTCAGGATTTCTGTAAGAAATTCAATGACGCAACCCAGGATCGAAAAGGCGAAATAGTGCCGGTCGTGATTAGTGTCTTTGAAGACCGGTCATTTACCTTTATCACCAAAGTCGCCCCGGCCTCTGGCCTCATTGCCAAAGCGGCCGGCATCCCGAAAGGCGCCGGAAATCCGCTGAAAGATAAAGTCGGAAAAATCACCAAAAAACAGCTCCGCGAAATCGCCGAAAAAAAACTGTCTGACTTGAATACCAAAGACATTGACGCCGCGATGAATACCATCGCCGGAACAGCGCGGCAGATGGGAGTAGTAGTGGAAGGATAAAACAAACAAAAGCAGCCCGAAAGCGCTGTTTTTGTATTCCCTAAATTTGATGTATACTTATACCTGAAGATATTTAATATTTTTTACTATGGAAACAAAAGTCAAAACAAAAAGCGTCACCAACACTAAACTCCTCGTGGCCACGGCCTTCCTCGCTGGAGCAGCGGCGCTGGCCGCTTTGTCATTGCCGTCCGGCAATAAATATGCCGGTGGTGGCGTCCCCGGCTCCCCCGAAGTATCAGGAGGTGGAGTGCCTGGAATTCCTCGGAATGTCGAGGGTGGCGGTGTTCCAGGAAGATCACTTGAAGGCGGCGGTGTCCCTGGACGTAGGTAACACCAGCGCAGGATCATTCCAAAGATTATGGAGAAGCCCTCCTGCCAATTTTTCGGCGTTTTCCCCGCGGTCAAAGATTATTTGAAAGAAAATCTCAATGACTTCCACGTTTCGCTCGAAGAGAAAGAGCTTCTTTCGCCCGATGAACTTGATTCAACCACCGATGTCTTGGGAGTTTTTGTTGGTTCAAAGGTTGACAAAACCGTTTTTGATCGACTGCCAAAGCTCAAACTCATCGTCACTATGTCAACCGGCTTTGACCACATTGATCTGGACGAAGCAAAAAAAAGAAAGGTCCCGGTTTGTAATGTCCCGACTTATGGAGAAAACACCGTGGCCGAACACGCCATGGCGCTCCTTTTGGCGCTCTCACGGAAACTCTTCCCGTCGGTCAAACGCGTGAAGGAAGGCAGCTTCAATTATGACGGACTCCGTGGATTTGACCTCAAAGGAAAGACTGTCGGCGTTATTGGCACCGGAAACATCGGCAAGCATGTGATCAAGATGCTTTCCGGTTTTGACATGAAGATTGTTGCCTACGATGCGTTCCCAAACAAGGCGCTTGAAACCACGCTTGGATTTATGTATGTCCCGTTTGAAAAACTCCTTGCGTCGTCCGACGTGATCACGCTCCACGTGCCGCTTTTCAAAGAAACCACGCACCTGATCAATAAAAAAAATATTAAAAAAATAAAACAAGGCGCGTATCTTATCAATACCGCCCGCGGCGGATTGATTGACACCGAAGCGCTCCTTTGGGCGATTGAAACCGGACACTTGGCAGGCGCCGGGCTTGATGTGCTCGAAGAAGAAGAAGATCTGCAACACCCGGATCACCTCATCCGCGCCCACCATACTTCGGAACAAATCAAAACGGTGCTCATGGACAATCGGCTGATTGATCATCCCAATGTCATCATTACCCCGCACAATGCCTTTAATTCGCTCGAGGCGCTCGAACGGATCATGGATACGACAATTGAAAATGTGAAAGCGTTTGCCGCTGGCAAAGTGCAAAATGATGTGACAGAAATAAAAAAAAAGTGAAGCTATTTGTACAGTTCACTGTGGGTGCCAAAAAATTCAAATAAAACAAACGTGTTCGGCTCAATATAGCGATATACTACTCGCCAATTACCTGTGATATTTATACTTCGACAGCCAACGAATACACCACGCAACTGATGATTGTTTAGTAATGGATGAAACTGATCCTGTAGAAAAATTTGCACTCGTTCATCAAGCGCCTCTTGGATTTCTTTTGATGCCTTCTCAAATTGTTTCTGAAACGTCCGACTAAATCTGATTTGCACACTTTCGTCGTGGATTTTTCAGCCAGGCAACAGCGTCTTTCGCGTTATCAAAGCCGGGAGAAGCGAAACCATTTTTTATATCTTCCTCCGATTCTTTTAACGCTTGAACTGCGTAATCCGTTAGCTCTTCTTCATACCCAACCTCTAGCCGTTGTTTGCGCACAAAATCATGGAGAAGCGCGTTGATAACTCCCCCCAAACTCAATCCCAAATCATTGGCAATTTTCTGCGCTTTCTTTTTAATTCTTGGCTCTGTTTTCACATTGATCACTGCGGTTTTCATATGTTTTATATAAATGACTAAAGTGTATACTTAGTATATACCAATATTTTCCTCTGTCAAGTGGCTTGACAATAAGCCGACTCTCTGGCATCATATTCGCATATTTATTCATCGGTGGGACCCTCGCATAGTCGAGGGGTTCGTACCACTAACTTATACCTATGGCGGAAGGAAAACGCATCACCGCGGCAAAATCACTGGTTGATAAAAACAAAGTTTACACGCTCGACGAGGGGATTGCGCTGGTGAAACAGACGAGCAAGGTGAAATTCGATGCTTCAGTCGAAGTCCACGCCAATCTTGGCATTGATCCATCAAAAGGCGAACAACAAATCCGGGCGACGGTCGCCCTTCCCCACGGCACTGGAAAAACCAAAATTCTGGCAGCATTTGTCGGATCGAATGATGAAAAAGATGCCAAAGAAGCTGGCGCTGATTTTGTCTATGGCGAGGAAGACATTAAAAAAATCAAAGACACCGGTAAAATCGCTTTTGAGATTGCGATTGCGACACCGGACATGATGCCCAAAATGGCCATGGCCGCAAAGGTGCTCGGACCCAAAGGCCTCATGCCGAATCCAAAAACTGACACCGTCGGCAAAGATGTGAAAAAAATGATTGCCGAACTCAAAAAAGGCAAAGCCGCATTCAAAAACGACGACACAGCCAATGTTCACCAGGCCATTGGCAAAGTGAGCTTCTCCGAAGCACAGCTCAAAGAAAACTTTATGGCCTTTATGGACGCCCTCAAAAAAGCCAAGCCATCGTCTTCCAAAGGTTCTTACATCAAATCGCTCTACCTCACGACTTCGATGGGACCAAGCATTAAGGTAGAAATCCCTTCTTAAACGCAACAGCACACAACACAAAAACCCGCCCTTCTCAACTCGGCGGGCTTTTGTTAGGATACCCATATTCTTATGGAATCTCTAGCCTTCAAACGCCCCTCTTGGGACGAATACTTCATGGAAATCGCGCGGGCCGTGGCCAAGCGGGCGACTTGCGACCGTGGCCGCTCCGGCTGCGTGATTGCCAAAAACAAGCAAATCCTTGTCACTGGATATGTCGGCTCGCCAAAAGGCCTCCCACACTGCGATGATGTCGGGCACCAAATGAAAACCACAACGCATGAGGATGGCCGCCAAACCCAGCATTGTGTCCGAACAACCCATGCAGAGCAAAATGCGATCGTCCAGGCGGCAAAATTAGGCGTGCCCATTGATGAGAGCACCTTATACTGCAAGATGACGCCATGTCCAGTCTGCGCAAAAATGATGATTAATGCCGGCATTACGCGAGTCGTGTGCGAAAAACGCTATCATGCCGGAAGTGAAAGCGAAGATATGTTCCGACAGATTGGCATCGAACTCGACTATTTCGATGAGTCAATTGAAAATTATGCCAACCAATAAAATTATTTTTGGCTTTGGCGGACTCATGGCGAGCGGTAAAGGCACGGCCGCAAAATATCTGGAGGAAGCGCACGGAGCAAAAACATTCCGTTTTTCCACCATGCTCCGAGATGCGCTTGACCGATTCTATCTGCCGCACACCCGCGACAATCTCATCAAAATCTCCGAGATCATGCGTAGTACATTTGGCGAAGACTTAATGGCCAAAACCATGGCGCATGACGTGGAGCATGCCGACGCCACCATCGTGGTCGTCGAAGGCATTCGGCGCATGGCCGATATTGAATATCTAAAACGCCTCCCGAATTTTGTTCTTGTGGAAATTATTGCCGACGCAAAAATCCGACATACGCGAATGATCGAACGCGGAGAAAATCCAGATGATCGGACAAAAACTTTTGAACAATTCCTGAAAGATCATGAACGGTCAACTGAAATGAGCATCCCCGAGGTGTTGCAATACGCAACGGAAAAAATCGACAACAATGGATCAATAAACGAGTTGTACCGACAATTGGATGTTTTGAAAGAAAAATATGGAAATAAAAATTAAACGACTTCACCCCGACACCAAGCTCCCCTCGTACGCCCACCCGGGCGATGTTGGACTTGATCTTTTTTCGCTTGAACACTTTGTGCTCCAACCGGGTGAGCGAAGGTTATTCATGCTCGGATTTGCGCTGGAGTTCGATACTGGATACGCGGCGATTGTGAAAGACAAAGGCAGTATCTCAAAAGCCGGTCTCCACACCATGGGCGGCATCTTTGACGCAGGGTATCGCGGCGAATACAATGTGAACCTGGTGAATCTCTCCGATGCGCCGTTTACCATAGAACCAGGCCAAAAAATCGCCCAGCTCGTGATTTTTCCGGTCGCCATCGCAACCTTGGTAGAAACGACCGCACTTGCTGATAGTTCTCGTGGCACGGGCCAGTTCGGCAGTACTGGAAAATTTTAGTGCTATGCAAGCCTATTTAGACATCGTGCAAAAAGTGTTCACGCACGGAGAGCGAAAAGGAAACCGCACTGGCATTGATGCGATCGCCATTGCCGGCGCCATGTTTGAACATGACATGGCGCATGGTTTCCCGCTTCTCACCACCAAAAAAATGCCATTCAAGGTGATTGCGTCGGAGTTGGAATTTTTCATTAAAGGCATCACGGATAAGAGTTGGCTCCAAGAACGCAACAACCACATCTGGGATGAATGGGCTTCCCCAAAAAAAGCGCCATATGGCCACGATGAAGGGTCAAAACAGCGGATGCTTGAAGAGCGCGATTTGGGACCGATCTATGGCTTCCAATGGCGGCATTTTGGCGCCGACTACTTGAATTACGACACCGACTACACCGAGAAAGGCGTTGACCAGCTGCGACGTGTCGTTGAAACCTTAAAATCAAATCCAAATGACCGCCGCATGATTGTCTCCGCCTGGAACCCGGTCAAACTCTCGGAAATGGCTCTCCCGCCGTGTCACTACGCGTTTCAAGTCACGGTCATCAACGGCAGATTGAATCTGCTCTGGAATCAGCGCTCGGTGGACACCATGCTCGGACTTCCGTTCAACATCGCGAGCTACGCGCTTCTACTGCATCTTCTTGCGAAAGAAACCGGACTTAGAGAGGGCAAACTCGTCGGTTTTCTTGCCGATGTACATATATATGTAAACCACATGGATGGCGCCAAAGAACAGACCACCCGCGATCCAAACCTCTACCCCCCCTGCCAAATACAAACGGATAATTTTACGTCGATTTTTGACTGGCAATCCGAGCAATCAAAAATCGTCGGCTACCAAAGTCATCCAAAGATTCAATTTGAAATCGCGGTATGATTGCTCTCATTGCCGCTATCGCGAAAAACAACTGCATTGGCCACCACAATACGATCCCCTGGCAGATCCCAGAGGATATGCAACATTTTAAAAAAATTACGAATGGAAAAATTGTCCTCATGGGCCGAAAAACATGGGAATCGCTTCCGCCAAAATTCCGTCCTCTTCCGAATAGGAAAAACATTGTCATTACTCGACAAATACCCTATAAAGTCCCGGTAGGAGTTGAGGTATACGTCTCCATCGACGATGCGCTCGCCGCGTACCAAGACAACGACATCATGGTCATCGGCGGAGCCGAAATCTACCGCCAAACGATTGACAAAGCGGACACGCTCTTTATCACCCAGGTTGATATGGATGTCGACGGTGACGCGTTTTTTCCGGACATTGACAAAAATATTTGGAAAGAAACGGAACGGGAAGATCACAATGAGTTTTCATTTGTCACATACAAAAAATTATAGTTTCTCCAATTATGTTCATCATGGTCGACGGTATTGATGGTGCGGGGAAAAGCACGGTTATCGACACGTGGATCGATTTTTTACAAAACAAAAATGCACCCATTCTTTCGCTTCGAACATTCTGGAAAACACATGGCCGACACCCCACGCCCGAGGAATTCAAACCCCACACGGTCATCATATCGGCCGAACCAACCTTTGTCGGGATTGGAAAAAAAATCCGCGAAGAAATGATCGTCTCCGGCACCCCATACACGCCCCGCCAAATTGCCGAGGCCTACGCCGAGGACAGAAAAATACTGTACGCCGCCGTGATCGTACCCGCGCTCCAAAAAAACCTCCTTGTTATCCAGGATCGTGGCGTCTCAACATCGCTCTGTTATCAGCCGCTCCACCATACAGATCTCACGCCAGAAGTCATTGCCAATATTCCCGGCAACGCGTTTGCTCTCACCCATGCGCCAAACCACCTTATTCTTGTTGACATCGAGCCAGCCATCGCCATCTCACGACTTTTGGAACGACAAAAGCAGGATCGTGCGCTCTTTGAAAAAGAAAGCTTTCTCATAAAAGCACGGCAACGATTCCTGAGCCACAGCTACCAAGAGCTCTTCCGAAGTCGAGGAACACATATCCACATCTTGAATGGCGGGGTACCGCTTGCTATAATGAAAGAAGAAGCTCTTCGGCTTCTTAAGCATATTCTATGAATCTCATCAGTCCAACCGATATCGTAAAAAAAAGCATTGAGCTCTACAAACAAAACAAGGACTTTTTTGCCCGCTACGTAAAGCTCCTCTTTCTCCCATCCGGACTGTCTATCATTGTGGGCGTCATGGTAGATTTTTTCAAAGAAAAACCCTCTTCAAGCATCGTCGGTATGATTGCGTTTTTCATCTTTATCGCCGCCGGTCTGGTATCGTTGTGGATTGGCATTGCCCTACTCCGTGCTGTCGCAGAACGGTACGATGGACGCCCAGTACGTGATGTAAAAATCATGTTGACAGAAGCGTCAACCCTCATTTGGCCAGTTATTGTCGCAACTATTCTGAGCGGACTCGCAATTATTGGTTGATTTGTTTTACTTATTATCCCAGGTATTATTTTTTCAGTCTGGTTTGCCTTCACCATGAACGCAGTTGTGTTAGATAACGCGCGCGGCACAAAGGCCCTTTCACTCAGCAAACAACTCGTCAAAGGACGGTGGTGGGGTGTCCTTATCCGATTACTTATTCCTGCTATTGCTTTCGGTATTATTATCCTTCTTGCCCAAGCGGTGGTGGGTCTCCCGGCAGAGCTTCTTCTAAAAAATATGGAAGCAGGAACACTCCCTTATCTATTCATCGCCCTCGTCGGAGGACTCTTTACTGCGGGGGTGTCCGTTTTTGTGGCGCCACTCACAACCGCGGCACAGGTGATTCTCTATGCCGAGCTGAACAAATCTCTCCTCCCCGCAACATCATCTGACGTCTCAACTCCTCCACCAGCAATCTAGCCATGCCCTCGCCTTCTTTCATCCCTATTATCGGCATGGAGGTTCATGTAGAGCTCAAAACCAAGAGCAAAATGTTTTGTTCTTGCAAAAATGATCCGGATCTCAAAGAACCCAATACCAATATTTGTGAAATTTGTCTTGCCCATCCAGGAACGCTCCCGGCGCCAAACAAAACCGCGATCGCGTGGACGGTTATGATTGGCAAAGCGCTCAACTGCACCATCAACAACGTTTCAAAATTCGACCGCAAGCATTACTTTTACCCTGATCTCCCCAAGGGATATCAGATTTCACAATATGATGAACCGATCGCTGAACATGGCTGGCTGACGCTTTCCTTTCCCCTCGGCGACAATCTCCGCGAGGAGGCGCGTATTGGTATTACTCGCGCGCATCTTGAAGAGGATACGGCCAAGCTCATCCACGACGCATCTCACGCTAGTCTGGTGGATTTCAATCGCGCTGGAACGCCGCTTGTTGAAATCGTCACCGATCCTGATTTCAAAAGCGCTCTCGAAGCGAAAGTATACTGTCAAGAACTTCGATCTCTTTTCCGCTCTCTTGAAATCTCTGATGCGGATATGGAAAAAGGGCATATGCGCTGTGAAGCCAATGTCTCGGTGCAAGACACTGGACGGTTTGAAATTGTCGACGGTATCGTGAAACCGCTTCTTGGATATACCCTGAAACCAAAGGTGGAAATAAAAAACATGGGGTCATTCCGGGCTGTAGAAAAAGCGATTGACTTTGAAATCAAACGCCAAATCGGCATGCTTGAAAGACAAGAACCTTGGGTGCAGCAAACGCGCGGCTGGGATGAAAAAAACGAAGAAACGATTCTTCAACGGACCAAAGAAAATGCCGCTGATTATCGCTATTTTCCTGAACCAGATATCCCGCCCTTTCATCCGCTTACTATCGCAGGGGACTTAAAAATACCGGAGCTGCCGCAAGCAAAACGCGAACGATTTCACAATGAGTATGGCCTCTCGTACGGTGATGCCCGACTCCTCTCTGAAGATGCCCCATGGGCGGAATTTACCGATGCCGTGATGTCCGAGCTTTTCGCGTGGATCAAAGCAAAGGATAAAGAAACCACGACAAAAGCCGCCCGACTCGCAGGCGGCTGGATGACATCAAAACTCATGGGACTTCTCGCAGAGCGCAGAAAGGATATCCGAACGCTTCGCGTATCACCAGAAAATTTTGCCGAGCTTATTTCGCTCATCTATACCAATATGGTCAACTCCACCAACGCGCAAAAAATCCTTCTCGAAATGATTGAATCCGGGGTAGATATGGATCCCACGCATATCATGGAAGAAAAGCACTATGGCCAGATACGTGATGCTGGAGCGGTGGGGGCTATGGTTGATGATATTATCAAAAAATTTCCAGAGCAAGTGGCGCAATGGAAATCGGGAAAAGAACCGGTACTAAAATTTCTGGTCGGCATGGTCATGCGACAAAGCGAAGGCACTGCAGATCCGCTGGTGGTAGAAAAACTCCTTCGAGAAAAGATCGTTTGAATATGACCTGTCTGTGGATAATGCAGTTGACGCCCACCCACCCGCTTGATACCCTGAAATGGATATGAAAACATCTTCGTTTTTCGAAACACACTCATCCCGCTAGGCGGGATATTTTTTTATGATGTTTCCTGCTGAACTCACGCTCAAAGACGGCATGACATTTCATGGCTCCTCCCCCACTACCCCAAAAGACGTTTTTGGTGAGGTTGTTTTCAACACTGGCATGACCGGCTATGTAGAGTCATTGACCGATCCATCGTACGAAGGTCAAATTCTTGTTTTTACCTACCCGCTGATCGGCAATTATGGAGTCCCGGATTCAAGACACTGGGAATCAAAAAAAATCCATGCACGTGGGGTGATCGTTTCCGAAGCGTGTCAGAACTGGAGCCACATTGAGGGACGAGAGTCCCTTTTTTCTTGGCTGAAACGCGAGTGTATTCCTCTCCTGACCGGTGTCGACACGCGCGCGCTCACCCGTCATTTGCGTGAATCTGGCGTCATGCTGAGCGCTATCAGAAAAAGTAGAAAGCACCACCGCCAGCGGACGGGGTCCCACCCAAGGCGGGAGAAAATAGAAAATAGAAATTTTTTGGATCCGAATCGCGAGAATCTTGTTGCGAATGTTTCCATACGAAAAAAGAAAATGTATGGGAAGGGGAAGAAAATTATCATTGCCGTGGACTGTGGCATGAAGGAAAACATGATCCGATGCCTACAGGAATTTCCTGTAACCATTCACCGTGTGCCGCATGACTATGATTATACCAGTGAAAGATTTGACGGTGTACTTCTCTCGAACGGCCCGGGAGACCCGGCACGATGCACCGACACCATCGCAATTCTTCGACAGGTAATGAAAAATCAGAAACCGATCTTCGGCATCTGCCTTGGTTCCCAGCTCATGGCGCTTGCTGCCGGCGCAAAAACCTATAAACTTCCCTACGGGCACCGCGGACATAATCAGCCCTGCCAAGACGAAAAAACGAAACGGTGTTATCTCACCAGCCAAAATCACGGCTATGCAGTGGATGAACAAAGCCTGCCGAACGGCTGGTATGTCAATTTTAGGAACTTGAACGACGGTTCAGTCGAGGGCATCGCGCACAAATCATTCCCCTTTTTTTCTGTTCAATTTCATCCTGAAGCAACCCCCGGACCAACAGACACAAATGGTCTGTTTCAAAAATTTTATGACCTCCTTTAGGAAAAATCTTCCAAAAAAAGTTTTGATCTTGGGATCCGGAGGATTACGCATTGGCCAAGCTGGCGAATTCGATTACTCTGGCTCTCAAGCCATCAAAGCGCTCAAAGAGGAGGGTGTCCGCACCGTGCTCGTGAATCCAAATATTGCAACCGTTCAAACAGACAAAACAATGGCAGACACACTCTACCTTGAACCGCTCAATCCGGGATCAGTTACACGGATTATTCACAAAGAAAGGCCGGATGGCATTCTCCTTGGGTTTGGCGGACAAACCGCGCTCAACCTTGGACTTGCGCTAGCAGAGAGTGGGGTGCTAAAAAAATATCATGTATCAGTCCTTGGGACTCCGATTGACGCAATGAAACGCACCGAGGACCGAGAACTCTTCAAGCAATACCTAAAAAAAATCGATGTCGCAACACCGAGAAGCATTGCTGTAACCACGATTCAAGAGGCGCTTTTTGCCGCACAAAAAATCGGCTACCCCATTATGATGAGATCTGGATACTCTCTTGGGGGCTTAGGATCAGGAAAAATCCTTGATCCGCAAGCACTAAAACACCGGGCGGGTGAGGCATTGGCGGGCGCTCCACAAATATTGATCGAGGAATACCTTGGTGGTTGGAAAGAAATTGAATATGAAATTGTGAGGGATTGCGATGATAATGCCATAACCGTCTGCAATATGGAAAATATGGATCCTATGGGGATCCATACGGGCGAGAGTATTGTTGTCGCCCCATCGCAGACACTCACGAATGCCGAATATCACATGCTCCGTGAGGTTGCGTTGCGCACTGCCAGAGCCTTAGGCATTGTCGGGGAGTGCAATATCCAGTACGCGCTCAACCCAAAAAATGGAGACTACCGCGTGATTGAAATCAACGCGCGGCTCTCTCGGTCGTCCGCCCTCGCGTCCAAGGCCACGGGCTATCCGCTTGCCTTTGTGGCAGCGAAACTCGCGCTTGGCTACCGTCTGTATGAGCTCAAAAATGCAATCACAAAAAAAACCAGCGCCTTTTTTGAGCCCGCGCTTGATTACCTTGTGGTGAAAATTCCGCGCTGGGATCTGACAAAATTTAAATCCGCAGATCGACGTATCGGTTCTGAAATGAAAAGTGTTGGTGAAGTGATGGGAATTGGACGGTCATTTCCCGAGGCCCTTCAAAAAGCGGTACGAATGCTCAACATTGGCGCCGATGGTGTGACAGAATATCCCCATCAGATCCCAAACTACGAAGAAGAGGTCCGAGAAGCCACTGACCGCCGGCTTTTTGCTCTTGCGGAATTTTTTATGCGCGGCGGAGATGTCGAGCACGCGCACCGGCTTTCGCATATTGACCGATGGTTTCTGTATCACATAAAAAATATCGCCGTGGCGAAACACGCGATGAAAAAACACGCGCTGACTCCGGACATGTTCCGAAACGCGAAGTGTATGGGCTTTTCTGACAAAACGATTGGAAGAATCAAACATCTGACCGAAGACACGATACGAAAACGCCGAATCACCCTAGGTATTCAGCCCGTCGTAAAGCATATTGATACACTTGCCGGTGAGTTTCCTGCCGAAACAAATTACTTATACACGACCTATCATGGTGAAACCAATGATTCTGCACCCGCAAAAAAACGGCCGATAATTGTCCTCGGCTCCGGACCATATTGTATTGGCTCATCCGTGGAGTTTGATTGGTGCGCTGTCAACACCGCAAGGACACTACGTTCGCTTCAAGAAACTACGATCATCATCAACTCCAACCCCGAAACGGTTTCAACTGATTATGATGAATCCGACCGGCTCTATTTTGAAGAATTAACGCTGGAGCGAATACAAGATATTGCCGATGCTGAACAGGCAAAGGGGATTATCGTCTCTGTGGGAGGACAAATTGCAAATACACTTGCCTTGCCGCTTTCGAAACACGGCTATACTATCCTCGGAACAACCGGACAGAATATTGATCGAGCTGAAAACAGAAAAGTATTCTCCACGCTTCTCACTACTTTGAACATTGATCAGCCGTCATGGGAGGAAGCAACGACTCTCCCTCGAGCTAAGGCCTTCTCCACACGGGTCGGGTATCCGGTACTCGTGCGACCATCGTACGTCCTTTCCGGCGCCGCAATGAATGTGGTGTATTCTGAAGAGGAGTTGACCGCCTACATCAATACGGCAACAACACTTTCGCCCGATCATCCGGTCGTCATTTCAAAATTTATCACCAAAGCAAAAGAACTCGATATCGATGGAGTAGCGAACAATGGCAGTGTGGTCATTCAAGCTATTTCTGAACACGTCGAGCATGCCGGAGTGCACTCGGGGGATGCAACGATTGTTCTTCCTCCCCAACGGCTCTATTTGGAAACGATCCGCCGGGCCAAGGCGATTACCGCGCGGATCGTTCGAGCGCTTCACGTCACTGGCCCGTTTAATATTCAATTCCTTGCAAAAGACCATGACCTCAAAGTGATCGAATGCAATCTTCGAGCGTCACGGTCATTTCCTTTTGTTTCAAAAGTCACGGGGCACAACTTCATCGATATTGCCACCCGCTTGCTTCTCGAAAAATCCATGCCGGACACCCCTGCATATGAAACGCTTGAGCTTTCCCATGTCGGGGTCAAAATGCCGCAATTTTCCTATCAACGCCTGAAGGGTTCAGATCCAATCGCTGGAGTCGAGATGGCGTCTACCGGAGAAGTCGCGTGTATCGGAAAAAATTATGGAGAAGCGTTTTTTCTTGCCTGGCTCGCGACCGAACAGCACATCGCCAAAAAACGCATTTTTGTTTCAATAGGTGACGAGAAAGAAAAATTTGTGCCGCTCATACGCGTACTGGAAGAAAACGGCTGGGATATTTCTGCCACCGAGGGCACCCACGATGTCTTGTCAGCGCACGGCATTGGATCCAGATGTTTGTTTAAAGCCAGCGATGAAATTGAGCCGAATATTACCACCGCGATTGAGAACCGAACGATAGACCTTATCGTGAACATTCCAAGACACGATACGCGACGTCACGAAACCGATGGCTATTTGATCCGCCGCCGTGCCATCGACCATCACATCCCGCTCATTACCAATGCCCAATTTGCCGAAGTTTTTTTGAAATGCCTAGCAACGCTTCGTGAAAAAAATATCTCTGTGGTATCATGGCAGGAGTTTATGCAATTTCAATCATAACCCCCTATGCACGATCAATGGAAAAATCGAGATATCCTGTCAATGAATGACCTTTCCAAGAAAGACATTCTTCATGTGCTTTCTGTCGCAGAGGCATCAAAGAGGCAGCCAAAACCGGCGATTCTGAACGGACGAGTCCTCGGGAGCTGCTTTTTTGAACCATCAACTCGAACCAGACTTTCCTTTGAAACGGCGATGCTCCGCCTCGGTGGTTCTGTCATTGGCTTTGCCGACCCGAGTGTCACGTCCACAAAAAAAGGCGAAACTCTCGCGGACACCACAAAAATCGTCAGCCAGTATGCGGATGCCATTGTTATCCGGCACCATCTTGAAGGCGCGGCGCGACGAGCCGCTGAAGCCGTGGATATTCCCGTCATCAATGCCGGTGATGGCGGCAACCAGCACCCCACACAAGCGCTGATCGATCTTTATACCATCAAAGCATGCCAAAAAAAGGTGGATGGTCTCCAGATTGCGATTGTTGGCGATCTCAAATACGGCCGAGGGATCCACTCATTGGTCCAAATACTCAAACATTTTTCCGTTCGTTTGTATTTTGTGGCGCCAGAAGCGGTCCAACTGCCAGACGCATTTCGCGATGAGCTCAAATATCACCAAATAAAATTTTCTCTTCATGAAAATTTTGAGGGGCTCATCCCCAAGTTGGATATTCTCTATCTGATCCGTATGCAGGAAGAACGCTTCAGCGACCGGCTGGAATACGAAGGACTGAAGCATGCCTTTTTTCTTAAAACATCTGCGCTGGTGAATGCGAAAAAAAGTTTGCGCATTCTCCATATCATGCCGCGGGTGTACGAAATGGATACACAAATCGACCAAACGCCATACGCCTACTATTTTGAACAAGCAAAAAATGGTCTCTACATACGCCAAGCTCTCCTTGGCTTAGTGTTAGGAAAACTCTAAACCATATGCCCACAACAAAAAATAAGGCGGTTCTTTCTGTCGCCGCCATAAAAAATGGAACGGTCATTGATCACATAACGGCCGGTCATGCTCTTGATATTATCCGTCTTCTTCGATTGCCGGCAGAGCATCGACAAGTGACGGTAGGACTCAATTTGCCAAGTAAAAAAATGCCGCTCAAGGATTTGGTGAAGGTTGAAGGAATTGAACTCTCCAAAGACGATGTTAATCGAGTTGCTATTCTCGCGCCACAGGCGACCATCAATATCATCAAGCAATACGCAGTCGTCAAAAAATTTCATGTCGAAGTGCCGGATCTCATTGAACGGCTATTTCCGTGTCCCAATCCAAGTTGTATCACGAATCATGAATCGATGACGGTCTCTTTCATGACCATCAAAGCAAAAAAAGATCTCTGGCTGTGTTGTCGATATTGCGAAAAAAAATTCTCTCAAGAGGAGCTTATCCGGAGATCAAACAGTATATGAGCTCGGCTCTCCTTACCCTCCCCGCACTCATCGATCCGCATGTTCATTTTCGTGTCCCCGGCGGCGAGCATAAGGAAGACTGGCGGACGGGCGCCGCGGCCGCGATTGCCGGAGGCGTGACGACGGTCCTCGACATGCCGAATAATAATCCAGCGTGTACGACCAAGGAACGACTCGAAGAAAAAAAACGCCTTATTGACGCCCAGCTGGCCGAAGTGGGCATCCCCCTGCGGTACGGACTCTATCTCGGCGCTTCGGAAAAAACTGTTTCTGAAATTGAAAACGCTCGTGGCGGATATATCGGCATCAAAGTATTTTTGGGACAAAGCACTGGGGACCTACTTATGGACAATGACACCGCGTTTGAAGAGGTGTGCCACACTGCCGCACGCCTCGGCACCATTGTCGCCGTACACGCGGAAGACGAAAAAATCATGCAAAACCTGAAGGCATCCCTATCGCCGGAGTCGCTTACCAATGTTCGCGTTCATTCGCGCATTCGCGGCCGTGAAGCGGCAATCACCGCAATGAAAAAAGCCATTGCTCTGGGGAAAAAATACGGCACGAAACTGTATATCCTCCATGCATCGACAAAAGAAGAGGTAGCACTCATTCGCCAGGCAAAACATGATGGCGTCACGATTGCACTCGAAACGACGCCACATCATCTCTTCTTGAATGAATCTGCCTACGAAACACTTGGCACGAAAGCGCAGATGAATCCGCCGCTTCGCACACCCGAAGACCAAGCCGCGTTGTGGGAAGGACTCATGGATGGTACGATTGATACCATTGGCACCGACCATGCCCCGCACACGCTCGAAGAAAAAGGCCAACCTTACGGGAAAGCGCCTTCGGGCGTCCCAGGCATTGAGACGCTCCTGCCACTTCTGCTCACGGCGGTGCGCGATGGAAAACTCACACTCGATCGATTCATGGCAGTGACGAGAACAAATGCCGAAAAATTTTTTGACCTACCCTCAAATGACGATACGGTTGTCGTCGACATGAATACCGTACGTCCTGTCCGTGGCAGTACATTCAAAACAAAGTGCGGCTGGTCGCCGTTTGAAGGATGGGAACTTGTCGGATGGCCCGCATACACTGTCTTACGTGGTAAGAAAGTAGAGAGTACCACCGCCAGTAGGCGGGGTCCCGCCAAGGGCGGGAGAAAATAGAATTTGAAATGTATGTTGCATGAACCATTTTACGACCCGACCAAATCATACGATGAAAACTATGGCGAGGGGCCGTTTGGCGCATTTGCGGACGGAAAAAAATTAGAGCCGGCAGGCGAACCGCAATACGACTTTCACGGCCACAAAGTGTACGCGCCATTCGGCATTCCGCCCGGACCCCTTTTGAACAGCTCATTCGTCAAAGCGGCCTTTGAGAAGGGCTTTGATATCGCGGTGTATAAAACCGTCCGGAGTCGCGTCTTCCCCTGCCACCCCTTCCCGAATGTTCTTGCGGTGCACGAGGGGGACCTAACAATGGACAAACTCCGA
>JAHFIC010000017.1 GCA_023246555.1 Candidatus Magasanikiibacteriota bacterium | reverse complement strand
CCGATTGCGGACCAAAGTTCAAACATTTGAACGGCAAATGTTCACTCGAAATGAGCATCAAAAAAACGGCCCAGTGGCCGGTGATTGTTGGTGAAAAAGAGCCAAAAAGGTAACGGTAACATATTGAGGTAGGGTAAGCGATTTTTTGGTCGCTGTCAACCTTTGGCTAGACATCCGGCGTTTCTTCTTTTCCCGCTTCACCTGTCTCCTCTTCCGGCGCTTCACCGCGTTCCACGGCTTCCCACACCTGTTTGGTAATAAGTTTCAAAAGCTTTGGGTTCAGTTTCAAATATTCTTTTGCCTTTTCGCGTCCGACACCGAGTTTTTCTTCCCCCACACTATAGCTATTACCGAGCTTGGTAATCACACGATGAAGAACGCCAGTGTCGAGCACATCTCCGGCAATGGAGATGCCCTCGTTATACATAATGTCAAATTCAGTGGTGCGGAATGGCGCCGCGATTTTATTTTTTACCACTTTCGCCTTCACGCGGTTGCCGATGATTTTTTCTCCTTGTTTGATTTGCGCGGAGCGACGGACTTCTATGCGGACTGATGAGTAAAATTTTAGCGCGTTACCGCCGGTGGTCGTTTCCGGGTTGCCGAAAAAGACACCGATTTTGTGGCGAATTTGATTAATGAAAATAACAACGGTCTTGGTTTTGGAAACAATGCCGGTGAGTTTTCTAAGGGCCTGGCTCATGAGGCGCGCTTGAAGCCCCATGTGCTGGTCACCCATTTCTCCTTCAATTTCTGCCTTTGGCACAAGTGCCGCGACTGAGTCGACGACAACAACATCGACGGCATTGGATCGGACTAGGGTCTCTAAAATTTCGAGCGCTTGTTCGCCCGTGTCTGGCTGGGAAATAAGAAGATTTGCGACATCGACGCCGATTTTTTTTGCGTAGTCAGGATCGAGGGCGTGTTCGGCATCAATGAACGCCGCAATGCCTCCAAGTTTTTGGACTTCAGCGATAATATGCTGGGCCAAGGTTGTTTTTCCACTCGCTTCCGGCCCAAAAATTTCAATAACACGACCGCGCGGAACGCCCCCTGCGCCGAGCGCCACATCAAGCGACAATGATCCGGTCGAAACGACCTCTACTTTCATCGCCTTTGCCTCCCCAAATTTCATGATTGCGGACTCGCCGTACTTTTCACGGATTTGGTCGATTGCGTTTTCTGCGGCCTTGAATTTTTCTTGTGTCTCGGTCGTTGTTTTTGTCATAAAATCAACATATGATGCCGATCTCGACAGGAAGATATAGGCGTTAGTAGCCGTAGGATACAAGGATGAGGCGAGTGCCGTCAAGGCATGTTTCGCAATGTGAGTTCTTCAGTTTTTTTCAAGATAACATGACGAGTTTCGACGGTCGTTTTTCCATGTTTTTTCTTAGCCGAAATACTAATTGTGTTCACGCCGTCTGAGAGGTACATCTGCTCTTCGAATTGGCCGTCGTCATGGAGAATGATGGGTTCATTGTTAATAAATACTTGCGCTTCCTTTTCGGTTGTCCCGTGAACAATAATTTCTGGCGCATACGCAATAAACCCGTCTGTCGGCGTGTAGATTATTAAGGATGGCGGCTCGATGCTTTGCTTTACTTGGATGCCAAGATATCCAATGGTGGCAAACAGGACGCCGGCAAGAAGCGTACTTCGAATAATCGCGGGCAGATAAGATGACCAATTTTTTTGTTTCGTAGGGGGAGGAAGGCGCGTGTCATTTGTCGGCACTTCTTCATCGAGAAATTGTTCGAGAAATTCCTCATGCGGTACACCGAGAGCGCTGGCGTAGCGTTTGATAAAATTTTTTTGGTAGACCGTGCCAAAGGGAATGTCATGAAATCGGCACTGCTCGAGCGCCTCCGGGTATTTTTGGCTGATGCGCGTTCGTTTGGCCACTTCGGAGATCGTGAGTCCTCGCGCTTCTCTTTTTTCTTTCAAGCGCAAACACACGCGTTTTGGTCGGCTCAGCTCTTTTTTTTCAAATGAAACCATATTTCCATTATATCGTCAGGGTATCGTCTGCTTTTGCAGTTTCATCTTCTTCTCTATTTTCCTCCCCGTCTTCACTTTCGGCATCATCATCAAAAACATTGAGTTCCCCGCCTGCGTCCATGGTTGTTGTGGTCACAAGAATCTCTCGCGGCTTGGCACCTTCTCCCGGTCCAATAATACCCGCCGCCTCAAGTTCATCGAGGAGTCGAGCTGCGCGCGCATAGCCCACTTTCAGTTTTCGTTGCAGGAATGATGCGCTGGCTTTTCCGGCTTGGAGGATTGCCGTTTTTGCTTCGTGGAAGAGGGGGTCTTGATCATCGCTTGGACCGCCAAACATGCTCATCGTTCCCGCTGCGCCGGTTTTTTCAACGATAGATTCATCGTATTCTGGGACTTCGTCTCCTTGGAGATATTGAACCACAGATTTGAGTTCTTCCTCGGAAATAAAGGCGCCTTGCAGCCGTACTGGCTTCGAGAGCTCTGCTGTTTGAAAGAGCATGTCACCACGGCCGAGGAGTTTCTCTGCTCCTGGGGCATCAAGGATGGTTCGTGAATCGATAAGACTGGCCACAGAAAATGCGATACGCGCTGGGATATTCGCCTTCATAAGACCGGTTATCACATCAACGCTCGGCCGTTGTGTCGCGACGATCAAATGGATGCCGACCGCTCTTGCCATTTGCGCGAGGCGGATGATACCTGCTTCCACATCGCTTGCGGCGGTTGCCATAAGATCGGCTAATTCATCGATCACGAAAACAATATGCGGCATCTTTTCATTGGGGTGGCGGAGGTTGTAGGAATGAAGATCGCGATTTCCTGCTTGGGAGAGCACCTCGAAACGACGTTCCATTTCTCCGATCATCCATTTGAGCGCGTTGACAGTTTTTTGTACATTTGTAATAACGGGCGTAAGAAGATGCGGGATTCCGTTGTACAGGGTCAATTCTACTCGTTTTGGGTCTACCATGATAAATCGAAGGGTTTCGGCAGTATTTTGGAAAAGCAGGCTCATGATAATGGTATTCACACACACGGTTTTTCCAGAACCAGTTGCGCCGGCAATAAGAAGATGCGGCATGCGCGGCAAGTCTGCCCACCAGACTTTTCCGGCCACGTCTTTGCCTAAGGCAACCATAAGGCTATGTTGTCGCTCGCGGAATTCTTTGCTTTCGAGGAGTTCTTTGAAACCCACCAGGGCAGTTTTTTGGTTTGGCACCTCGATGCCGACTAAGGATTTTCCCGGAATCGGTGCTTCAATGCGAATTGGATGCGCAGCCAAAGCGAGTGACAAATCGTTTGAGAGTGTGGTAATGCGGGAGAGCTTCACGCCGCTGTGCGGTTTGAGAGAATATTGTGTTACCGTTGGCCCGACGCGGATTTCTCCCATGTCCACATCAATGCCGAATTCCTCCAGCGTTCTTTTGATAATTTCCGCGTTTGCTTTGATATCTCCACTGGTTGGCTTTCCGCGTTTATCAGATAGCAGCGTCATGGCCGGAAGATTTTTAATCACAACTTTTTTCGCCCATGGGCCGGCTTCTTCAGGATGGTTCTCAGTCATTGTTTCCGGCCCTTCGCTGTCTCCTGTTTCATCATCATGGGCACCTTCTTCTTCGGATTCCTGAACGGTTGTTTCTTTGGTTGCGAAATGACGGATAGGACGCGCTTGTCCTCGTTCATCTTCTCCCTCTTCGGGTCCCGCTTCTGTGTACGATCCATGAATGGTGAGCGCGTTATTTTTCACAAAGAGCGTTTTGGTTGCCTGAAGCAGTGATTGACCAACAATGCCAAGACGAAGGAACAGTTTTTTGTGGAGCATGACAAATGACGTGAAGGATGTATTGAAAAGGAGAAGAATGGAGACAAGGGTCATGCCCAAAAGAATGACAATGCTGCCAACAATACCAACATAGGTTTTCAAGAAATATGCCGGCATACCGGCAATGCCGCCGCCATTGCCTTGAATTGCCGCGCTCCACATGAGATTTGGATCAAATTTCAAATGCAGAAAACTTGAGGCCGCAAGAAAGAAGAGCATGGCTCCAATACCGTGAGTCGAACGATAATTGTAGCCAACATCCCGAATTAGATACCAGGCGATAATAATGAGAAGGAACGGTACGGCAAAACGAATCGACCCAAATAAGGACGCGAGGACATACGCATTGAGGGCAATGCCAACGTCGCCGGCTTTATTGAAAAAGCTTAAGCCAATGAGGATGGCGAAAATCATAAGAACAATCGCAGAAATGCCGCGGGTGATGGGCGGATCGTACACCTCTTCTTCCCTCTGGCGCCTAGGTCGTTGGGGCATAAAGTATCCATAGTGTATCATGATGCACTTGACAAAAAAATACCTCTTAGGGTATCCTGTTCTCATACATGCGTGCGCTAAAGGATTCCTGTCTCGGGAATGTGTCTGATCTTCAGTCCTGCGCTGGCACCTCTTTCATATGAGGGCTGGGGCGGGTGACATCACTTGGCGTAGCTGGATCTATTCCATGCATACACTGCGTCACGCACAATTCAATAGTTGAATGAAACGGCGTCAAATGAATCATGATGCCGATATTTTGTTTTGTCTTTTATAATATATTATTTATGCGGACGTATAAACGCCAGACAACGACAGTGAAAGAACGGAAGTTTTTTACCGATCGTGAGCAAGTCCCCATGCCGGATTTGATTGAAGTGCAGAAAAGTTCGTATGAGTGGTTTTTTAAAGAGGGGGTCAAGGAGTTGTTTGATGAAATTTCTCCCATGACCGATTTTACCGGCCGCGATTTGGAGTTGTTTTTTGAAGATTATTATATTGATGAGCCGAAGTTCGACGAAGTCACTTGCCATGAAAAGAACGCAACTTTTGAGGCCCCGCTCCGCGTGAATGTTCGGCTCATCAACAAGCGCACGCAAAAAGAAATACGGCAGGAAATTTATTTAGGTGACATCCCGATCATGACCGCGCGCGGGACGTTTGTGGTGAATGGGATTGAACGTGTGGTGGTGTCTCAATTAATTCGGAGCGCTGGAGCGTTTTTTACGGCAGAGACCGTGCGGGGCCGTCGCTACTATGGCGGTAAAATTATTCCCAATCGTGGCGCCTGGATTGAGATTGAGACAGATTTGAATAACGTTATTTGGGTTAAGGTGGATCGAAAGCGCAAGGTTCCCGCCACGGCGCTTCTCCGGTCTTTCGGCTATGGATCGAACGAGGATATCAGCAAATTTTTTGCTGATGTGAATACGCATCCGAATATCAATTATATTGAAGAAACGCTCAAGAAGGATCCTTCGACAACCGTGGATGAGGGCCTCATTGAAGTGTACAA
This sequence comes from Candidatus Magasanikiibacteriota bacterium, assembly GCA_023246555.1. Lineage (GTDB taxonomy): Bacteria > Patescibacteriota > Patescibacteriia > Magasanikbacterales > UBA922 > JAHFIC01. Next base: position 11,405 of record JAHFIC010000017.1, on the reverse strand, counting down.
AAGAATCCGTCCGGGAGATTTGGCCACGGCTGATAATGCGAAAAGTTTGGTGCACGCCATGTTTTTCAATTTTGATCGGTATGATTTGGGGCGTGTGGGTGTGTATAAATTCAATACAAAATTCGCGCTCGGTCTCACGGATACGGATTTTGATCACAAAGAACAACGGGTGTTGTCGGCAGAGAAGCTCCTTTTGGTATTGAAAGAGGTCGTACGGCTGAATGTGACACAAGAAGAGCCAGATGACATCGATCATTTGGGAAATCGTCGCGTGCGCGCAGTCGGCGAACTGGTGCAAAATCGTTTCCGCATCGGACTTGCGCGTATGGAACGCATTATTAAAGATCGCATGAGCACCTATGAAATCGACGGCCTCACACCCAACAAGCTTATCAATGCTCGTCCGGTGATTGGCGCGGTGCGTGAATTCTTCATGAGTTCGCAGTTATCGCAATTCATGGATCAAGTGAATCCTTTGGCCGAGCTTGAGCACAAGCGTCGCGTGTCGGCCTTGGGGCCTGGCGGGTTATCTCGTGATCGGGCAGGATTCGAGGTTCGAGACGTCCATACGACTCACTATGGCCGTATTTGTCCGATCGCAACGCCGGAAGGTCCGAACATCGGTCTCGTTGGGCATTTGTCGAGCTACGCGCGCGTGAATCAATTTGGATTTATTGAAACGCCGTACCGCCGCGTGATCCGTGTGGTCCCAAATGAAGCGCGTTTCACTGTGGGAGAAATCGCGCGTGGCGATATTGCCGGCATTGTGAAGAACGGTGAAGTCATTACAGAAGACATGGCAAAAAAACTTGAAAAAAAGACCGATCAGAAAACGGTATCTGTCATGCCTCGGGTGACGAATGAAATTGTCTACCTCAATTCTTTCGAGGAGGAACGAGCGGTTACTGCCGCGGCAACAACGCTGACAGACGCGAAAGGATTTCTTGTCTCTGGCCGCATCCCAGCCCGTGTTCACGGCGTGCCGACAGTGACGGACGTGTATGAGGTTGATTATTTAGATGTATCATCCAACCAAATTCTTTCCGTCGCGACGTCGCTCATTCCATTTTTGGAGCACGACGATGCCACGCGGGCTCTCATGGGAACAAACATGCAAAGACAAAGTATCCCCTGCATCATGGGTGATGCGCCGCTCGTCGGCACCGGGGTTGAGCGCGAAGCCGCAAAAAATAGTGGCTACGTCATTCTCGCGGAATCCGACGGTGAGATCACCGGTGTTTCTTCCAACATGATTGAACTCACAACAAAAAAGGGCAAAGTTCTGCAATACCGGCTGGGGAAGTTTTCCCGTTCCAACGCGTCGAGTTGTATCAACCAGCGGCCCATCGTCACATTGGGAGAGAAAGTGAGGAAAGACCAGCCATTGTGTGATGGTCCGGCGACGCATGGTGGTGAATTGGCGCTTGGTCAAAACGTCCTGGTCGCATACATGGTGTGGGATGGATATAACTATGAAGACGCCATCATTATTTCTGAGCGATTGGTGCAGAGAGACACATACACGTCCATTCATATTGAGGATTATACGACCGATGTTCGAGAAACAAAGCTTGGTCCAGAAGTTGTGACATCGGACATTCCAAACGTCAGCGAAGAAAAATTAAAAAATTTGGATTCGGAAGGCATTATCCGTGTTGGCGCTGAGGTCCACTCCGGCGATATTTTAGTCGGGAAAATCACTCCGAAAGGTGAAACAGAACTTTCCGCAGAAGAACGACTGCTTCGCGCTATTTTTGGAGAAAAAGCTCGTGATGTCCGTGATTCGTCGCTCTATCTCGAAGGCGGCGAGCATGGAAAAGTGATTGATGTGAAGATATTTTCCGCAGAAGCCGGAGATCGGCTTCAGCCAGGAGTCATGAGACAAACGCAAGTGACCGTGGCCGATATGCGAAAAATCCAGGTGGGCGATAAAATGGCTGGACGTCATGGAAACAAGGGTGTTATTTCTCGCGTCGTCCCAGTCGAAGATATGCCGTTTTTAGACGACGGAACGCCAGTCGATGTTATTCTTTCTCCTCTCGGAGTTATTTCGCGTATGAATTTGGGACAGCTCCTGGAGACGCATCTTGGTCTTGCCGCGAACGCGCTTCAGTACCGCGCGGCGACCCCGGTGTTGAATGGTATTGCCGAAGAACAAATTAAAGCCGAGCTCAAAAAGGCCGGATTTCCGACCGACGGACAGCTTCAGCTCTATGATGGGAGAACCGGAGAACCGTTTGATCATAAAACCACGGTTGGCTACAACTATATTCTCAAACTGAACCACATGGTGGAAGATAAGATTCATCAACGCTCGATTGGTTCGTACAGTTTGATTACACAGCAACCGCTTGGCGGCAAGGCGCAATTCGGTGGCCAGCGTTTTGGTGAAATGGAAGTGTGGGCGCTCGAAGCCTACGGCGCGGCGCACAGCTTGCAAGAGATTCTCACGATTAAATCAGATGACGTGCCTGGCCGCTCCAAGGCCTACGAAGCGATTATCAAGGGAGAAAAAATTACGAAAGTGAACTTGCCGGAGTCGTTCAATGTGCTGGTGCGAGAACTGAAGGGCTTGGGACTGGACGTCGCACTTCTGAAAAAGAATTCTGATACAGAAAAATTCGTGTCAGTTGAAGAGCTTCATCGCGACAACCGCAGTCACGACGAAGCCCAAGATACTCTCTAATTCGCACACTTTTATGAATGTACGCGACACACTTCATACTATTGACTTCGACGCCATTTCACTTCGTGTGGCCTCACCCGAGGTGATCCGCAAATGGTCGTTTGGCGAAGTATCGAAGCCAGAAACGATCAATTACCGTACCCAAAAGCCGGAAAAAGGGGGATTGTTTGCCGAGGAGATTTTTGGACCAACCAAAGATTGGGAATGCTATTGCGGGAAATACAAAAAAATTCGCTATAAGGGCATTGTCTGCGACAAATGCGGCGTGGAAGTAACGCATTCGCTCGTTCGCCGCGAACGCATGGGGCATATCGAGCTGGCCGCTCCAGTCGCCCATATTTGGTTTTTACGATCTATTCCATCGAAGATCGGCCTGATTCTTGATCTGTCGATTCAGGCGCTTGAGAAAGTGATTTATTTCGCGTCGTTTATTATTGTGCGCGTGGATGAGGCGCAAAAGACAGCAACAGAAGAAGCATTGAAGCAGGAATATAAATCAAAAAAGAAACAGCTGGAACAAGAATTTGCTCGTCAGATGGAGCAGGCGGAAGCAGAGAAAATCCCGATGAAAAAGCGTGAGACCATGGCGAAAGAGCGCGATCGGAAGTTCGCCGCACTTGATGAGGATTTTGCCTCGGCAAAGGAGGAATTGGATGATATTCGCGTTATGTCGATTGTTTCTGAGAATCGATATCAAGAGCTCGCGCTTCGTTATGGCCATATTTTTGATGCGGATATCGGCGCCGCGGCGATTCGTTTTCTGTTGGAACGCCTCCATGTGTCCGAAACGGTCATCCGTTTGGAAGAAGAAATTAAAAAGAGCAAAGGCGCGAAACATGATCGGTTGGTGCGCCGCATTAAACTCCTGAAGAGTTTTGATAAAAACCAAATTAAACCGGAGTGGATGGTATATACCGTTGTTCCTGTGATCCCTCCGGATTTGCGTCCAATGGTGGCATTGGATGGCGGCCGGTTCGCGACATCTGATCTGAACGATTTGTATCGCCGGGTCATCAATCGAAACAATCGTCTTCGCCGTTTGATTGATTTGAATGCGCCGGAGGTGATTTGTCGGAATGAAAAGCGCATGCTGCAAGAAGCGGTTGATGCGCTGATCGACAACAACACGCGCGCGTCGAAAACAGTCACCGCATCCACGGGCCAGAAGCGGCAATTACGCTCGCTCGCGGATATTCTAAAAGGGAAACAAGGACGATTTCGCCAGAATCTTTTGGGCAAGCGCGTCGATTATTCCGGACGCTCCGTGATTGTTGTTGGTCCGAAGTTGAATATTGATCAATGCGGTCTCCCGAAACGCATGGCGCTTGAACTCTTCAAACCATTTGTCATGTCAGAAATCATCAAGCGAGAACTCGCGTACAATGTGCGTTCCGCGTCTCGCTTCATTGAAACAAATGCGCCCGAGGTATGGGATATTCTTGAAGAAATAACCAAAAAGACTCGCGTGCTTCTGAATCGCGCACCGACCCTGCACCGTTTGGGTATCCAAGCATTCCGTCCAACACTCATCGAAGGTAAAGCCATTCAGCTTCACCCATTGGTGTGTGCCGCGTTTAATGCTGATTTTGACGGCGATCAAATGGCCGTGCACGTGCCGCTCACGGAAGAGGCGAAGTGGGAAGCGGAACACATTATGGCGTCGGAAAAGAACTTGCTAAAACCGGCAACCGGGAATCCGGTTACTACACCTCAGCAAGACATCGCACTTGGCTGTTATTACCTCACCAAATATCGCGAGGATGACACGGCCGACGTGAAAAAATATTTTTCGACGATTACCGAAGCAAAATTCGCCTACAAAAGCAGAAAAATCGAGCTGAAAGAGCGCGTCAACGTGCGCATGGATGAAGAGACGTTGAAGAAATTTTCTGAAGGAACACCATCGATTGTTGAAACATCGATCGGCCGTATTTTCTTCAACGAAGTCCTTCCAGACAAATTGCCGTACTACAATGAAACGATTACAAAAAAACACCTGGGTGCGATCATCTCTCTGCTTCTGGAATTTTACGGCCAGGAGCGCACTGCGCACGTGCTCGATGATTTGAAACGGCTTGGATTCAAATACGTTACAACATCTGGTTACTCGCTCGGCATGGATAACTTTGGCTTCATCGAAGAAAAGAAGTTGGTGCTCATAGATGGTGATGCGCAGGTGAAGTTGGTGGAGGAGCAGTACAGCCAGGGTCTCTTGACCGATTCAGAGCGCCACGCGAAGGTATTGGAAATTTGGACCGATGTCAAAGAGCGTGTGCTCTCCCAGAGCAAAAAGCAGTTGAGTCGAGATGGTTCTGTCTTTGCCATGATTGATTCCGGGGCTCGAGGAAGCTGGGCTCAGCTCGGGCAGATTATTGGTATGAAAGGGCTCGTGGCGTCCCCATCGGGTGAAATTATCGAACTTCCTGTCAAAGGGAATTTTAAGGAAGGGTTTGATGTGCTTGAGTTTTTTATCTCAAGCCATGGAACGCGGAAAGGATTGTCGGACACGGCGCTTCGTACCGCAAACGCGGGATATCTTACTCGACGTTTGGTGGATGTTGCCCAGGATGTTGTCGTGGTGGCTGAAGATTGTGGTGATACCGATGGTGAAGTATTCACGAAAGAACAATCAGAGCAGATGGGCGAGAAGCTATCCGAACGTGTGCGCGGCCGGTTTGTTTTGGCAGATGTGAAAAAAGATCGAAAAGTTTTGCTCAAAGCTGGCGAAGCTGTTGACGACGCAACAGCGCGTGTGATTGAAGAAAGTGGCATTGTGTCTATGCATGTACGATCAGTGCTTCAGTGCAAATTGCATAAGGGCACATGCGTGAAGTGCTATGGATTTGATTTGAGCAACAACATGGTAGTGAAAAAGGGTGTTGCAGTCGGCATTATCGCCGCGCAATCCATTGGTGAACCTGGGACCCAGCTGACGATGCGGACGTTCCACCTCGGTGGTGTCGCTGGCGGTGGTGATATTACGCAAGGTCTGCCGCGCGTCGAGGAATTGTTTGAAGCGCGTACCCCAAAACGAAAGGCAATCCTGTCTGAAGTTGCCGGTACGGTCACGATTGAAGATGCCGATGGCAAGGTGATTACCGGCCCCACCGGGAGGAAAATTTTTGAGGGACGCCGGGGTCAGAAAATTGTGCGCGTGTCATTTGAAGGGCAGGATGAAGTGAAAATTCGCATCAAGGCTGAAGATGAAGTGAAGGTTGAAGAGAACACGAAAGTAAAGGCCGACGATGTGCTTTTGGTGCGCGGGCTGACCGGAGAAGAAATCACGGCGAAGTATGATGGCGTGGTTCGGATAGAAGATAAGCATATTGTGCTCGCCTATGAAGGCAAGCACACGAAAGAATATGTCGTTCCATTGGGGTATAAAATTTGGGTATCAGATGGTGATACGATTGAAAAAGGCCAGCAGTTGACCGAAGGAAGCGTTGATCTGCATGAACTGCATGAACTGAAGGGTCGCGATGCTGTTCAACGGTATATTTTGACCGAAATTCAGGAAATTTACGCGAGCCAAGGTCAGCGTTTGAACGACAAGCACATTGAGATTATCATCAAGCAAATGTTTTCTCGCGTGTATATTGAGGATCCGGGCGATTCAGAACTTCTGCCGGGCGAAGTGGTAGAAAAGACGCAGATTTTGAACGCGAATAGCGATATGAAAAAATTGAGCAAGCGCGAAATTTCCGGAAGGGAGCTTTTCCTTGGGATCTCCAAGGTTTCTCTGTCAACGCAAAGTTTCCTCTCCGCGGCGTCCTTCCAAGAAACCGCGCGAGTTTTGATCAATGCCGCAATTACCGGAAAGATTGACTACTTGGATGGTCTAAAAGAAAACGTGATTATTGGTCGCCTTATTCCGGTCGGAACTGGCTTCCGGAAAGAAGAGTAGAACGCGCTCAACCCCCGCCGCTCAGGCGGGGGTTGTTTTTGGCCTTCATCCGAAAGTTATAAAATTTATCTGTACACATCATGACTGCCGATGGCCAGTAGAAGGGCTTCTTTGGGTGAGTTCATGTAGCGAAAAACGATGCGAACGCTGTAATTCACTGAAAAACTGTAGCGGCCGGAGAGCCGGCCGCGGAGTTTGTGCACTTTGAGGCGCGCCTGGTTTGCCGGATCGCGGAACAATTCAATTTTTTCGTACGCTTCGTTTTGGAGCTCGGGTGGCAGAGATTTGAACATGCGCAAAAAATTCAGCGCATACGCAATCTGCATATTACGGAAGTTTCTTTACGAGTTTTCGCAAATTGCCGCGAAGCACCTTCCCGTCCCGCGCTTCTTGCTCGGATTTGAGAACCGCTTCTATCGCGTGTTCTTCCGCATAGCGGGAAAGAGCTTGGCGCACCACCTCTGCCTTGTTTGCTGCGACGCCGCGACGCACCATCGTATTGACGAACGTCTCCAAATGTTGGGGCAGTGGCACAGACAGGGTTGTCATAGGTATATGATAAATTAATATGATATTATCATATACCTATAAGAGAAAGTGGTCAAGTTTTTTACAGAGACGAAACCAAAGGCTTGCGACGACGATATACCACGCAACGGTTGCGTAGCCGATAAGCGACAGATCCGCATCGAGGGCTGGCACGTTGAAATTTTCGGTGTAAAAATTGTTTTTCGCGATCCAACTCGCATTCAAAAATCCTGCAAGGATGCCGGCCATGGTGAGAATAAAAAGTTCTCGATGCTTTTCCGGCTTCCACGCGAGGAGCGCGAGGAGCACGGCATAGGTGAGCCCGTAGAGTGCAATGTAGCGATCGTGAGTGGGGAGAAAAATTTTGTCGTGTTGAAGGATCGGCAAGCCCCAGAAATGAATGAAAAATTCAAATGCGTAAAATGCCGCGCCGATGAGAAGAAAAAATTGGAAGAGGCGTTTGGTAATCATGAATTGAGTATATCTCTTTTTCGCCTGGTCGAACACCTAGTCGGCTTGGGGAATGCCCTAAAAACCATATCGACCGGCTTGCTTGTCAATGAAATTTTGATTTGCTATCATAGCGATTGTTTTCTTCGTTATGTCAGGTCACTCAAAATGGCACAATATTCAAGTTCGCAAAGGGAAGCAGGACGCGCGAAAAGCGAGTTCGTTCACGAAAGTCGGGCGCATGATTACCGTTGCGGCCAGAGAGGGCGGTGGAGATCCTACGGCAAATTTTTCTCTGCGTCTTGCTATTGAAAAAGCAAAAGAAGTGAATTTTCCAAAAGAAAATGTTGAGCGGGCAATTAAGAAAGGCACCGGTGAACTGGTCGATGATACTCAGATCGATGAGGTGCTCTACGAAGGGTTTGGTCCGGGCGGCATTGGTGTATTGGTCGACGCGATTACCGATAACAAAAATCGGATGGTCGGTGATGTCAAGCATATATTTTCACTTTATGGTGGTTCGCTCGCCGGTCCTGGGAGCGTGAAGTGGCGATTCGAGCGGCTCGGCGTTGTGCGAATCGCCGGCGATCGGCTGTCAGCTTTCGGCAATCAGCCAGACGTTGAATTGAAGCTCATTGATGCCGGGGCGGAGGATATTGTTGAAAGCGGATTCGGGATTGAAATCCGTTCGTCGGTTGAAAAGTTTCAAAAAGTTCTCGAAGCGGTAAAAGCCACTGGTGCCGAGCCGCAGGAAGCGGGAATTGAATGGGTGGCAAAAGAAACAATTGAGGTGCCGGGAGAAGCAAGCGAACAGATGCAAAAACTTTACGACGCACTGGATGCGAACGACGACGTCCGCGCGGTGTATACTACGGAAGCCGATTAGCTATGAGAATTTTAGGCATTGATCCAGGCTTCGGCCGCGTTGGGTTTGGTATTATTGAGAAAAAAGGCGGCGAATGGACCCATGTTGCGCATGGCTGTATAGAAACGTCCTCAAAAAAAAAGTTGAGTGAGCGTCTTGTCGAGGTGCATGCAGATCTTGAAACGGTAATAAAAAAATATCGTCCGGACAGCGCCGCGCTTGAAGAATTGTTTTTTGCGAAAAACGCAAAAACGGCTATGGATGTCGGCCAAGCCCGCGGCGTTATTTTTCTTACACTGCTTCAGGCCGGGCTCTCTGTGGACGAATTCACGCCGCTTGAAGTAAAGCAAGCGGTGACGGGGTATGGCCGGGCGGAAAAAGTTCAGCTTCAGAAAATGATTACGCTGCTTTTGAAACTACCTAAAAAGCCATTACCAGATGACGCGGCGGACGCCCTCGCCGTGGCGCTGACTTCAGGGTTGACAAAACGATTTCCATAAGGTATAGTGGACACGTTATTTATACCGCCCTGTCGCGGACGGACCACAGAATCGCATACGCGCTGTCGGCCTGTAAACACTTCTTGTATGCTCTCAAAGGACAAAAAACAGTCAGTTATCAAGAAATTTCAACAGCACGCCGGGGATACCGGATCATCCGAGGTGCAAATCGCTATCTTGTCCGCGGAGATCGATGAGCTTGCGGCACATTTACAACAGCACCACAAAGACCATTCTTCTCGTCGTGGTCTTCTTCGGAAAGTTGGCGAACGGCGGAGATTGCTTCGGTATTTGAAGAAAGAGAATCCGGTATCTTACGAGGCATTAAATAAAAAATTGAAGCTCAAACAGCCAAAGTCGCTTGTTCGAGCCACGGCTGGCGCCACGGTCGCCGATGAATCAGTGAACGACGAACCAGATGAAATCACTCCGGAATAACAATAATTACCGAAACCCATTGAAGCACCCCGATCAGCGCGTGGGAGTGTTTATCGACGTGCAAAACATGTATTACAGCGCGAAGAATCTGCACGGCAAAAAAGTGAATTTTGGCAATATCGTGCAAGAAGCCGTTGCGGGGCGAAAGCTGATTCGCGCGATTGCCTATGTCGTTCGCACCGAAACCAAAGAAGAACAGCCGTTTTTCGAAGCCCTGTACAACATGGGAATTGAAACCCGCGAAAAGGATCTGCAGATTTTCCACAGCGGTATGAAGAAAGCCGATTGGGACGTAGGATTGACGGTCGATGCGATTCGGCTGGCGCCAACCCTCGATGCGTTTGTCTTAGTGTCTGGTGATGGCGACTACCAGCCGCTCCTGGAGTATCTCCAAAGCGCGCTCGGGAAGCAGGCAGAAGTCGCGGCTTTTGCCGAGACGACGTCAAGCAAGCTCATTGATCAGGCCGATGATTTTCTTGATTTGAGTTCTGACAAAGAAAAGTTTTTGATTCCGGATCGGAAAGTATTTCGACGATAATTTATTTATTTTAAGAAGCTGGTCTTGAGTCATCTAGGTCACGCACCAAGTGCGGATCTATCGCATCGAGATCATCTTCGGGAAGGAAAACGTATGCTCAATGTCAAACGATGGTCTACCCTCTGGGGCGGGCGGAATCTGACTATTGAAACCGGTCGATTTGCGCTCCAAGCGCATGGTTCGTGTACGGTGCAGTATGGCGATACGGTGATTCTGGCTACGGTCGTCAAAAGCAAAAACGTGCGCGCGGGTATTGATTATTTCCCGCTCATGGTGGATTTTGAGGAGAAACTCTACGCCGCCGGAAAAATCAAAGGTTCGCGTTTTATCAAACGCGAAGGCCGGCCTTCTGACGAAGCGATTTTGGCCGGACGCCTGGTCGATCGAGCTATTCGACCATTGTTTGACGATTCTGTGCGAAACGACATCCAAGTCGTCGTGACCGCTCTCTCGGTCGACGGCGAGAACGACGCCGCGACGACCGCGCTGATCGCCGCCTCTTGTGCGATCGCGATTTCTCCGGTGCGCTGGAATGGCCCGATTGCGGCGGCGCGCATTGGCCGGGTGAACAATGAATTTGTGTTGAATGTGACCGCTGAACAGCTGAAAAACGGCAGTGATCTGAATGTGGTGGTGGCCGGCACGCCGGACAAGCTCATCATGACCGAGGCCGCCGCATCCGAATCGACCGAGTCAGACATGCTCGCCGCCATGCGCTGGGGCGCGAAAGAATTGGCACCGGTCATTGAACTTATTAAAAAGGTACAGGCGGAAGTCGGCGCGTCAAAGGAAGCCGCGCCAGTAGGAGATGGGGTCATGCTGGTGGCTGACCAGTTGAAAGCGGCAGTACGCGCGTTTGTGGCCAAACAAGCCGAGACCATGATTTTTGACCAACCAAAACTGTCGCGGATCGAGCGAAATACCATGATTGATAGCTTGAAAACGGCGGCGCAGGCGCATCTTTTGGAACAAGGTTTTGCCGAGGAAGCCATGGCTCCCGGGCTGAACAATCTTAAAGAATATGTTTCTGAAGTGGTGAGTCGGCGGATTTTAGAAAAACAAGAACGCCTCGATGGCCGCGCGCTCACCGATGTCCGGCCGATTGAAATTCAAATCGACGCGATTCCCCGCGTGCACGGGTCGGCTATGTTTATGCGCGGCGACACGCAGGTGTTGTCGGTGGTAACGCTTGGCGCGCCGGGTGATGTGCAGACTTTGGATACCATGGAAGAGGAAGGCACCAAGCGCTACATGCACCACTACAATGACGCGCCATACACGTATGGCGAAACCGGACCTTTGCGCGGACCGGGACGCCGTGCTATCGGTCACGGCGCTTTGGCCGAGCGCGCGCTCGAGCCGGTACTTCCGGCCGATGTCGCGTTCCCCTATGCGATTCGGGTGGTGTCTGAAGTTTTGGGCTCAAATGGCTCGAGCTCCATGGCATCCACTTGCGGATCGTCGCTCTCGCTCATGGCCGCTGGTGTTCCCATAAA
>JAHFIC010000001.1:8527-50254 GCA_023246555.1 Candidatus Magasanikiibacteriota bacterium | reverse complement strand
ATGGGCGTTTCCATGAATGCAAAAGACCGGACCTACATGTTTCTAGGACTTCGGATTGCTGGAGATTTTGGCGCCACCATCGCTGTGCCGCTTGTCCTTTTCGTCGTTATTGGACAATGGGCGGATAAGCGCTATGGCACCGGCAACACCCTGACTATTTTAGCATTTATCATCGCGGCATTGCTTTCCGGCAGATTGATTTATCGAAAGGCGAAAGCGTACGCAAAAGAATACGAATCACTGGAGCAAAAAGATGAAACACCACACTAGCTATTGTTATGACAGAAGCACATATCCCTACATTTGCTCCGGAAGTCATCGGACATATCGGCAGTGTTTCGATCACAAATACCATGATCAACGCGTGGATCGCAATGATCATTTTTTTATTCTTTGGGCTTTTCCTCGTGAAACGGATTGCGCTTCGTCCGGGCCGCTTGCAAAACGGCTGTGAATATTTTTTGGAGGGATTATTCGGCTATTTGGATCAAGTGACGGGAGGACGGAAGGAGACACTTCGATTCTTGCCGATCGTTGGATCTGTCTTTTTTTTCATCCTTCTCTCAAACTGGCTCGGGCTTATTCCCGGTACAGGAAGCATAACCGCCGGACACGCGCCGCTTTTGCGGCCGGCAAATACCGATTTGAATTTAACTGTCGCCATGGCGCTTGTTTCGGTGATCGCATCGCACATCTTCGCGTTTGGCACGATTGGATTTTTTGCTCATGCAAACAAATTCATTCAGATCGGCACGCTCGTGAAAGCCGTGAAACACGGACCAATCGGAATTTTTACGGCGCTCGTTGAATGTATGGTCGGTATCATTGAAATTGTCGGCGAGATGGCAAAGGTAGTGTCGCTCTCCCTTCGATTATTCGGAAATATTTTTGCTGGAGAAGTGCTGATTTCGGTGATCAGCTCTCTTGTCGCTTTTCTCGTACCGGCCCCGTTTATGCTCCTCGAGCTTCTGGTGGGCTTGATTCAAGCGTCAGTTTTCGCTATGCTCACGACAGTCTATTTGACGGTGGCAACCAGTGCGCCGCATGGAGCGGAGCAATAGCTTCATAAGCTGCCAAAGCTTCCCAAGCATCAAAAGCTTCGGCAGCTCTGGAAGCTTCAGAAGCTTCAGAAGCTTAATTCTCGGTGTCAGCTGCGAAGTAAAATAATTCTCCCAAGAACCTTCGTACAGCTCTGATGCCTTAACACAATCGTATGGAACACGAATCAATCGTGGTCATGGCCAAAGGTTTCACCATGGCGGTGGGCGGTTTTTTTCCAGCACTCGCGATTGGCCGGATCGTGGCAAAAGCCATGGAATCGATCGGTCGAAATCCGGAAGCAGGATCGAAACTGTTCGTCCCAATGCTCCTCGGCGCCGCATTTGCGGAAGCGATCGCGATCTATGCGCTCGTGGTGGTGTTTACTCTAAAGTAGATTGACCCACCTCGTCAGGCCAGGGCGAGGTGAGATGAATCTACTTTATGCCAATTGTCCTATGGAAGAAGATCTGCAAATAATAGAAGCATCGGGAGAGGCTCACGAAACCGCGCTTAGTTCACTTGGAATTAATGGGCAATTGTTCGTGTTCCAGCTCATCAACTTTGCCATGGTCGCCGTCATCGTGTGGTTTCTGATTTTAAGGCCGCTCACGAAAAAGATGGAAGAACGCCGCGCGCTCATTAATGATAGTCTTGATAAGGCCAAAGAAGTGGAGGCCGCGCTTGCCATGAGCGAAATAAAATTTCAAGAGCGGATTGACGATGCCAAGGCTGAAGCAAATAAAATTATTGAGCAGGCCTATGGCGAGGCACGGAACCTCGGGGATGACATGAAGGGTAAGGCGAAACGCGAGATTCAGCTTCTGATCGACCAAGCAAAGCGCAATATTCAAATCGAACGAGATGATGCGATGCAGCAAGTGCGGGCAGAGGCTGGAACAATGATTGTCGCATCAGTGAAAAAAATTTTGGGCGAAGTGCTCGATGAAAAAAAGGACAAAAAAATCATTGATGACGTCCTGACAAAGATTTGATAAACAATATGCGAAAACACACGGTGCGACAATACGCGAAAGCGCTGTATGCCATGACAGCGGAGCTTCCGGAGAAATTGGTGCCAAAGGCGCTCGATGCATTCGTCGAAATCCTTATCCGGGAAAGAATGCTCCACAAGGCCGAGCAGATGCTTGTGGAATACGAATCCTATGCGGAGAAGATGACCGGTGCGTCGGCAATTGACGTGGTTTCAAAATATGCCCTGGACGGCAAAATAAAAAAAATCATTCAGGAAAAATTTGGAAAAAAAAGACGGATCACTGAGGCGATTGACGAAACGCTTGCTGGGGGATGCATCATCAAAGACGGCGACATTGTCTATGACGCAACGATCGATACGCAATTAAAAAAACTCGCCTATCATATTACTCACTAAGTTATGTCTACGAACACCATTGTCGAACAACTGAAAAAGCGCATTGCATCTTTTGAACCTTCAGTCGAAATTGAAGAAACGGGCAAGGTTATTGAGGTGGGAGACGGCATTGCGCGCATGAGCGGACTTTCTCGCTGTCAGGCGCAAGAGATGCTGGAGTTTTCGGGCGGCGTCTTTGGCGTCGCCTTGAATTTGGAAGAAGAGACGGTTGGCGCTATTATCTTGGGCGATTACACCGGTATTCAGGAAGGCGCTGTCGTGAAGCGCACCGGACGAGTGCTTTCTGTCCCAGTTGGGTATGAATTAGTAGGTCGCGTGGTGGATGCGCTCGGTGTTGCGGTAGATGGAAAGGGGGAGATGAAAACAAAAACATTTTATCCGATGGAAAAAGTCGCTCCCGGCGTTATGGCCAGACATCCGGTGCACGAGCCGGTGCAGACTGGCATCAAGGCGATTGACGCGATGATCCCCATTGGTCGCGGTCAGCGCGAACTCATTATTGGCGATCGTCAGACAGGAAAGACCGCGGTTGCGATTGATACGATCATAAACCAAAAAGGGCAAAACATGAAGTGCATTTATGTTGCCGTTGGTCAAAAGCGCTCAAAAGTGGCGCGAATTGTGGCAAAATTGGAAGAAGCCGGTGCTATGGAATACACCACCGTGGTGGTTGCCGGAGCCTCTGACCCGGCCGCCATGTCGTTTTTGGCGCCCTATGCCGGCGTGGCGATGGCTGAATTTTTTGCTGACAAAGGCGAGGATGTGCTTATCGTATATGATGATTTGACGAAACAAGCTTGGGCGTACCGGGAAATTTCACTCCTCTTGCGTCGTCCGCCGGGCCGCGAAGCCTATCCGGGGGATGTTTTTTACTTGCACTCACGACTTTTGGAGCGCGCCTGCAAGCTGAGCGATGCGCATGGCGGCGGATCGATTACTGCCTTGCCGATTATTGAAACACAGGCCGGAGATGTTACGGCATATATCCCAACCAATGTGATTTCCATTACGGATGGTCAGATTTTTTTGGAAACAGACTTATTTTACCGCGGCATTCGTCCGGCATTGAATGTCGGTATCTCGGTCTCGCGGGTCGGTGGCGCAGCCCAGATTACACCGATGAAAAAGGTGTCAGGAAAATTGAAGCTCGCCATGGCACAGTTCCGCGAGCTCGAAGCCTTCGCGCAATTTTCTTCTGACCTTGATCCGGAAACCAAGAAGCAAATTGACCGCGGTCGCCGCATCACCGAACTTCTCAACCAGCCGCAGTATGCGCCCATGCCGGTCGAGCATCAGGTGGCGGTGATCTACGCAGTGAATAACGGATTTTTTGATGATGTTGCCGTAGACGCTGTCCGTGGATCGGAAGCAAGCCTGGTGGCTTTCTTGGAAAAATCAAAACGTCCGCTGTTGAATAAGATTATGGCTGGTGAATGGGGAAAGGATGTCGAAGAAGCGCTGAAACAAGCGTGTGGAGAATGGCGTAAATAACTATGGCCGTATCGACAAAAACAATCAAACGCCGGCTAAAATCGGTCAAGAACACCAAGAAAATCACGAAAGCGATGGAATTAGTTGCGGCTGCTAAAATGCGGCATGCGGTAGAGGCGGCGGTAAACACCAGGACCTATGCGACCCTGGCGTGGAATCTGCTCACGACATTAGCGAAAACAGGATCGCTCTCGCTTCCACTTCTCGAGGTGCGGCCGGTCAAAAAAACGCTGGTGGTGCTCCTCACATCGAACCGCGGATTGTGTGGGAGCTTCAACAGCAATATCATTAAAAAGACACTCCGGGATATCGGTATTTTTTCTCAAACGGATGTGGAAATAATCGCGGTGGGGAAAAAAGGCGCTGATGCGGTCCGACGGGCTGGCCATACGCTCGCCGGATTTATTCCCGATTTGTCGGACACGCCGGCCTTTACCGACGTTCTTCCGATTGTCCGCCTGGCCATAGACGGATTTATGGAAAAGCGCTATGATCGCGTCCTTATCGCGTACACCGACTATCAGTCCGCGCTTCATCAAATTCCAAACCTTCGACAAGTTTTGACGATTGTCGAGGCAGAGCTCAAAGATATGATTCAACATGCAGGCGCGAACGACGAGAAGCAAATCACACAGGACGCTCTAGATGATTATCTCTTTGAGCCAACACCGCTACTGGTGCTCGAAACGATGCTGCCGCGACTGACAGAGATGCAAGTATTTCAGGCCGTTCTCGAGTCTGCCGCGAGCGAGCATTCGGCACGCATGATGGCCATGAGGAATGCGTCGGATGCGGCAAGCGATATGATTGATGAATTAAATTTAAATTATAATAAAGCGCGGCAAGCGGGCATCACGCAGCAGATTGCGGAGATTGCGGGCGGTGCGGCAGCGCTCGGCTGACAGCTACTAAAGCTTCCTAAGCTGCTGAAGCTTCCAAAGCTTTTTTACACGAAAGCTATGGAAGCTTTAGAAGCTTAAGCAGCTTAAAGCTATTTTATGAACAAAGGAGCAATCTCACAAATCATCGGGGTGGTCGTTGACGTGCATTTTCCGGAACAGTTGCCGGCGATTTACTCTGCGCTCGAGGTCACGCTGGGAGATGGGAAGTCTATGGTGCTCGAAGTGGAACAACACCTTGGCGCGCACCTGGTCCGTACGATTGCCATGTCGACGACCGATGGCCTTGCGCGCGGCGCCGAAGTGACTGATACCGGCAAACCGATCTCGGTTCCGGTCGGGCCGGAAACATTGGGACGCATGTTTAACGTCGTTGGAGAGTCAATTGATGGAAAGGGTGACGCCAAGGCAAAAAAAACCTATCCGATTCATCGGCAGTCGCCTTCTTTTGAGGAGCAAAGCACACGCTCTGAAGTGCTTGAAACAGGCATTAAAGTCGTTGACCTTTTTTGTCCATTTTTGAAAGGCGGGAAGGTGGGTTTGTTTGGCGGCGCTGGTGTGGGCAAAACCGTCGTCATTCAAGAACTGATTCGAAACATTGCGCAAGAACACGGCGGATATTCCATGTTTGCTGGGGTGGGGGAACGCACGCGAGAAGGAAATGATCTGTATCGCGAAATGGAGGAGTCAAAGGTGCTCGACAAAACCGCCCTCGTCTTCGGACAGATGAATGAGCCGCCGGGAGCCCGCGCTCGCGTCGCCTTGACCGCGCTCGCCATGGCAGAGTATTTTCGTGATGAAGAAGGAAAAGATCTCCTCCTCTTTATTGACAATATCTTTCGTTTTACTCAAGCGGGGTCTGAAGTTTCGGCTCTCCTTGGTCGCATGCCATCGGCCGTCGGGTACCAGCCGACTCTGGCCACGGAGATGGGTGCGCTTCAAGAGCGGATTACTTCCACAAAAAAAGGATCAATTACCTCCGTGCAGGCCGTGTATGTCCCGGCTGATGATCTTACCGATCCAGCGCCAGCGACGACGTTTGCCCACCTCGACTCCACAGTGGTCTTGAATCGTTCTCTTGCCGAACTTGGCATTTATCCCGCTGTCGATCCGCTGGATTCGAGCTCAACGATTCTCGATCCGCTCATTGTCGGGGAAGAGCATTACAAAACGGCCAGAGAGGTCCAGCAGATTCTCCAGCGTTACAAGGATTTGCAGGATATTATTGCGATTTTGGGTATGGAAGAGTTGTCCGATGCGGATAAGCTAACGGTTTCCCGCGCGCGGAAATTACAGAAGTTCCTGTCCCAGCCGTTTTTCGTCGCCGAACAATTTACCGGCGCGGAAGGGCGCTATGTCCCGATTTCAGAAACCGTGCGCGGATTTCGCGAAATTTTGGATGGAAAGCACGATGCGCTTCCCGAGCAGGCATTTTACATGAAAGGTGGAATTGACGAGGTGAAATAAGACGGTATGCCGATCACGCTTAAAATTGTTACCCCCGAACGCGTGGTGTACGAAAAGGAAATCCAGCAAGTATCTGTCCCCACGACGACGGGTGAGATTACGATTTTGGCAAATCATATTCCGCTCATCTCAACGCTTGCCGCCGGAGAACTCAAAATCTTGGATCAGGCGGGAGAGCACCTGATTGCTGTTGCCGGCGGCGCGATCGAGGTTCGGCCCGGAAATGATGTCATCATTCTGGCCGACAATGCCGAGCGCGCTGAAGAGATTGACATTGCTCGCGCCGAAGAAGCGCGAAAGCGCGCCGAAGCAGAGATGCAGAAGGCGAAGCAAGCTGAGGACATTGATTTTGCAAAACTTCAAGCAATTATGGAGCGGGAGCTCAATCGCGTACGCGTTGGAAAGAAATACAGAAAACTTCCATAAAAAAGAACCGCCGGCGCTCGGTGAGCGGAGGCGGGGTATTCGAATGGGCGTTCGGTCGGTCGGGGCGAGGCTGGCTACGAGCCTGCCCCAAAGATAGGGAAAACGATGGGGCATTTTTCAGTGCAGTTTGCACTACACATAACTTCCGCCGCGCACTGATCGTTGCAGGCAGAGAGGCACTGCTTTCGTTCCTGATCTCTTTGAGAGAGTGCCGCCAAAAGAACGAGAAGAAGTATCGGAATCAGTAGCGGCCAGCCGATTCCCTTACCGTCGCCCATTGATTGATCATTTTTCATTAAGTTTTTCTCCCTAAAGAGAGATTTACATGAATTTTTTCCTCTTGTCAAGACAGGCAACGGCACGGTATCTTTATCCTATGCGACATTACGCTATCCTCATTGCCAAAGGTTTCGTCGTCGGCGCGATTGATGTCGTTGCCGGAGTTTCCGGCGGCACGATTGCGATTATTGTCGGCATTTATGCCGATATACTTAAAGCGCTTGCACGTTTTGACATCAAAGCAGTAAAACTTCTTTTAGCCGGGAGAATCAAGGAACTTCTTGAATATATCCCTTGGAAATTTCTTACCGCTGTTTCTATTGGTGTCTTTCTCGCGGTTCTTACCATGGCGCGAGTCCTCGGTTTCTTTTTTGATCAATTTCCACTCTATACCTGGGCCGCTCTTTTTGGTTTGGTTGGAACTTCAGCGTTCTATGTTCGAACGCTGATAAAAAAACAAACGCCTGCCTTGTGGATGATTATGATTCTTGGTGTATTGGTCGCATACAAATTCGTCGAACTTATTCCAACCCAGACACCAAACACTGGCTGGTTTCTGGCCCTCGTGGGCATGATCGCTGTCTGCGCCGGGCTCCTTCCCGGGCTTTCCGGTTCATTTACACTGATTCTTCTTGGGAAATATCAATTCATCCTTGAGGCAATCAACACCAGAGATATTCCAGTGCTTGCGTGGTTTGGTATCGGCGTCGTCATCGGGCTTGTTCTCTTTGTCCGGGCAATTACCTGGCTCCTCGATCGTCACAACGATCTGACCATGGCAATTTTGACGGGCCTTATGATCGGATCCATGCGGAAAGTCTGGCCATGGCATGATGGACTTGGGGGAAACACTATTTTAGCACTTTTTTGTATGACGTTCGGGGGTTTTTTTGTGGTGTGGTTGCATCGATTTTCAAAAAAATATGAATGAACTCTTTATTCCAATTCTTTTGGGCACAGCGCGCCAAGATCGTTTGTCGGAAAAAGCTGCTCGTTTTACCCACAAACTATTCTCGAAACGAAGCGATGTGGAAACTGAGCTCTTGGACGTTCGTGATTACCTCACCGATCGTTCATGGGCACCGTGGCAAGAAAATGATATGAGCAAAAAGTGGAAGGAAATTATGGCGCGTGCGGACGGACTTATTATTGTTACGCCAGAGTATAATCATGGGTACCCGGGAGAATTAAAAATACTCATCGATAAAGCGGATACGGAATATGCTCATAAACCGGTCGCTTTTTGCGGTGTGTCTGGCGGCGGACTTGGTGGGGCGCGCGTTGTACAGCAGTTAACCGAGATTGTTCGAAATTTATCCATGGTCTCGATTGTTCCCTCCGTTTATTTTCCTCATATCAAGACGCTTTTTAATGGTGCTGGGGAAATTACCGATCCCGCGTATGAACGCCGGCTGGATGAATTATTTGAAGAACTTTTATGGTGGGCAACGGCATTGAAAAACGCTCGTTAAATACAGCCCAAAAAGAGGCTGTCGAATACACCGCTGGCCCGTTGCTCATTGTTGCTGGAGCGGGGACAGGAAAGACCATGGTTATTACAGAAAAAATAGCGCGGCTTGTGGAGACTGGTTGTGCAAAGCCGGAAGAAATTCTTGCCCTGACGTTCACCGACAAAGCGGCGAAAGAAATGCACGACCGGGTTGACATACTCCTTGATACTGGTTATGCCGATCTTCAGATTTCTACGTTTCACGCGTTTGCCGAACGGCTCCTTGAGGAGCATGGGCTTGAGATTGGGCTGCCAAACCGATTTACGCTCATGACGGATACGGATGCCTGGATGCTTCTTCGAGAGCATATCTATACACTACCGCTTGAATATTATCGCCCGCTCGGAAACCCCGCTCGACATATTCATGAACTTTTACGGCATTTTTCAAAGTGTAAAGATGAGCTGATTACCCCGGAAGCCTATTTGGCGTATGCACAGCGTGTAACGCTCGATAGCGATGAAGCTGGGGAAAGTGAGCGGAGTCGTCTCCATGAGCTGGCAAATGCTTATCATACGTATCAACAATTGCTTTTAGAGCATACCGCACTCGACTTTGGTGATTTGATCGCATACAGTGTCCGATTGCTTGAAGAGCGTCCGATGGTGCGAGAACGTCTCCAGAAGCGATTTGCCTATATCCTCATCGATGAATTTCAAGATGTCAATTGGGCCCAATATCAACTCGCAAAGCTTCTCGCAGGGCATGGCAAACTTACTGTGGTTGGCGATGATGACCAAGCGATTTACGCGTTTCGCGGGGCATCCGTGTCGAACATTCTCCGATTCAAAGAAGATTTTCCCAATGCCAAAGAGGTGGTGCTCACAGAAAATTATCGTTCAGGACAGAAGATCCTTGACCATGCCTACACCCTCATTCAAAAAAATAATCCTGATCGGCTGGAAGCGAAATTAAAAATTGACAAACGGCTTTCAGCAGCCAGCAGCCAGCAGCCAGCAGTTGTTGAATGTATCCGCTGCCCAACGCTGGATCAAGAGGTTCAGGCGGTGGTGGAAAAAATTGTCGAAATAAAAAATAAAGTCCCGGATGCTACTTGGGATGATTTCGCCATTCTCATTAGAGCCAATAGCCATGCCGAACCATTCTTATCTGCATTCGAACGCCATGGCATTCCCTATGAGTTTCTAGCATCCAGCGGTCTCTATCGCCAGCCAATCATTCTTGATTGCGTCAACTTTTTTACGACGATTACGGACCATTTGGATTCTACAGCACTATATCGAATTCTTCGCATGCCGTGCGTCGATCTCGGTGAAAATGATTTTCAACGGCTCGTATATGCCGCAAAGAAACAATCTTTGTCTTACTATGAAACCATGAAACGAGCGCAGGAATTTCGTTTGTCAGATGGTGGAGTTACCGCCGTGGAGAAGCTACTTCACGCACTCCACGAAGGCATGAAACAGGCGCGGTTTGAAAAACCAACGGTGGTCTTATACCACTTTCTCGATACCACCGGATATCTGAGCTACCTGACACACGAAGAGGGTCGGGGAAATGCAAGGGCGATACGGAGTATTTATCACCTGAAACAATTTTTTGATTTTCTTGCTCGATTTGAATCGGTTGTGCCCGAAGCGTCCGTGACGCTATTTGCGGCGCATATGGAAAATTTGATTGATGCCGGGTCGGAAGGGAAATTATACCAGCCATCGGAAACTCCGGATTCGATTAATGTTCTGACAGTCCATAGCGCGAAGGGTTTGGAATTTCGTTTTGTTTTTGTTGTGAATCTCGTCGAAGATCGTTTCCCAACACGCCGGCGAGGAGAGGGGATAGAAATGCCAAAAGAATTGATCAAAGAAAGATTACCTGAAGGCGATTATCACCTTGAGGAGGAGCGTCGGTTGTTTTACGTCGCTGTCACCCGCGCCAAGGAGCGTCTGTACCTTACAAGCGCGGAGGACTACGGTGGCATGAGAGCAAAGAAGACAAGTCGATTCTTGGCGGAGATGAGATTGGGTGAGACGAGCAAGAACGCGCCCAAACTATCGACTATCGACCACCGCCCTCGGGCGGGGTCCCGCACACTGCGGGACTATCGACTATCGGCTGACGGCCGAAAGCGGGAAGCTGACAACCGTCAAGATGCGCATGGGTTTGTGTATGAACTCCCCAAAACATTTTCGTTTTCGCAAATCAAGGCCTACGAAACCTGTCCTTACCAATATAAGCTCGCCCATATTCTTCACATTCCAACGCGCGGCAATGCGAGTTTCAGCTTTGGTAAAACAATCCACTCCACCTTGCAGCATTTTTATGAACGCGTGCAAGAATTGAACGCGTCGAAACAGGAGTCCCTGTTTTTGGCTCCCAGCCGACAGCCGAATGCTGAAAGCCTAAATGCCATACGCGTCCCGCAGCTTGCAGACTTGTTGAAACTTTATGAGGAGTGCTGGATACCAGATTGGTACGAAAGTAAACACCAACGTGAATTATATTATAAAAAGGGAAGAGAAATTCTGAAAATTTTTTATGCTTCCCAGATAGGAAACTGGACGGTTCCCCTTGGGCTTGAAACGGGTTTTACGGTGAAGATTGGCGACGTCCTCCTTCGCGGACAAATGGATCGCATTGATCAATTGACTGACAAGACGATAGAGATCGTGGATTACAAAACAGGAAAAAGCAAAGAAAAACTGGAAAGTGCGGACAAAGAACAACTGCTCATGTACCAAATTGCTGTTGAAAGTCTTCCGCAGTACAGAAATCTTGGAGCGCCAGGAAAGCTCACGTTTTATTATGTAAACGATAACGTGCAGGTGTCATTTCTTGGGAGAGGGGAAGAACTAGAGAAACTCAAAGCGAAAATTATGGACACCGTTTCTCTCATTCGAGATGGCGACTTCACCGCCACTCCGAGTCCGTATGTGTGCGGCCACTGTGATTTTCGCGATATTTGTGAATTTCGGATTCTATGACGCACATCGTTCTCTTGGTTGTCCTGTTTGGTATCAATGCCCTGCTCCTTCTTTTGGCCGTTTATATCCTTCTTGGGTCATGGAGTGGGGCGCCGTTTGTGCCGACAACCAAAAAAAACATTGAGCGCATGATCGCTCTTGCGGCTATACACCCTGGAGAAATTTGTATGGATTTAGGTTCCGGAGGTGGGGGCATCGTTTTTGCCGCAGCAAATGCCGGAGCAGAGAGCATCGGCATTGAAATAAATCCATTCTTGTATTGGTGGAGTAGTGCCCGCGCAAAATTTGGGCGATACACACGTGTTTTCTTTTTTCGAAAAAATTTATGGACAGTTGATGTCTCCCATGTCGACGTCCTTACCATTTTTTTTATTTCAAATAAAATGCCGCGATTGCAGGAGAAGCTTCGGAAAGAAATGAAACCGGGCGCGCGAGTGGTTTCACACGTCTTCACTTTTCCCGATTGGCCATATGAAAAAAAAGATGGTACTGTGTATATATACAGAGTATGACTTTCGCACCGCTTGGTGAAACATTAAACAAAAAAATGGCTTCTCACACGCCACTCAAGAATCAAGTGCAAGCATCGCTTGTGGTTGAGCAGGCAACAGAGGTCTTTCAGGAGTTTTTTGGAACTGAGGGTGCGCTTCACGCAAAGCCGTTATTCCTGAAAAATCGTACGCTCACGGTCACCTGCTCGAATGGCGCGATTGCCCAAGAGATACGCCTTCGGCAAATGGACATCGTCTCAAAAATTAATGAAAAATTAGGCAAAAAAGAGGTTGATCGGATCCGGTATCTTGCCTAAATCAAGGTCGCTTGCCAAAGAGCGGCCCGAAGGATACAATAGTTTTGCTATGACCCTGCGAAGCTATCTTCTGATCATGAGCCTTGGGGCCGGCCTCTCTTGGTTGGCGTGGGGCTTGGTTCTTTTTAATATCAACCCATTTGAAACAACGAGGGTCGGGATTTTGTTCTTTTACACCAGCCTGTGCTTTGCGCTCGTTGGGACAATATCTCTCGGACGATTTTTTTGGTACCACTTTTTTTCCACGAGTGATTTACCTATGTTCCGCTACGTTGAATACAGTTTTCGCGACGCAATCATTATCACGGTGATCCTCATTGGACTTCTCTATCTGCGTGGTCAGGCATTGCTCAAAATCTGGAATTTACTGGCGTTTCTTGTATGCGTGATACTTTTGATTTTATTCCGGCATACGACGCGCCGGGATTCTCCTCAACATCAGGGATAAACCTCTCTATGAAACAAACACAGCTCTGCACGCACACGAAGAAGGACGCACCAAAAGACGAGGTGGCACGGAATGCCCAACTCCTTATTCGAGGCGGGTTTATCCATAAAGAAATGGCAGGGGTGTATTCCTATTTGCCACTGGGTTTGCGCGTCATAAAAAAAATTGAGGAAATTATTCGACAAGAAATGAATGCGATTGGAGGGCAAGAGATTGTCATGACTGCACTCCAAGAAAAAGAGGTATGGGAAAAGACCGGACGATGGGATGATGCAGTCGTTGATACATGGTTTAAAACTCGACTCAAAAATGATACGGAATTGGGGCTGGCGTACACGCATGAACCGGCGATTACCGCTCTCATGAAGGATTACATTTCCTCGTATCGCGATCTTCCTGCCTATTTGTACCAGTTTCAAACTAAATTCCGCAATGAGCTGAGGGCTAAAAGCGGCCTATTTCGCGGTCGAGAATTTATCATGAAGGATTTGTATTCCTTCTCTCGAACAGATGAAGAGCTAAACGCTTTTTACGAAAAAGTAATAACGGCGTATCAGAAAATTTTTGTTCGTGTCGGCATAGGAGATCGTACCTATATGACGCTTGCAAGCGGCGGAACGTTTGGCACGGCCTACTCACATGAATTTCAAACACTCACCGCGGCGGGTGAGGATACGATTTATGTTCATAAGGGAAAAAATATTGCTGTAAATAAAGAAGTCTTGAACGATGACACTCTCCGCGGACTCAATATCACCGAAGACGAATTGGTTGAGGAGAAATCAATTGAAGTGGGCAATATTTACAAACTTGGTACGTTCTATTCCAAACCACTCAACCTCGTGTACACCGCAGAATCAGGAGCAGTGCTGCCCGCCGTTATGGGCTCGTACGGAATTGGTGTCGGACGTCTTATGGGAACCATCACTGAGGTACTGTCTCACGAAAAAGGAATTTACTGGCCAAAGGAAGTCGCGCCGTTCGCCGTACACATGATATCACTCTGTCGTGAGTCGGTCGATGTCCATGCCGCAGAAGCGCTTTACGCTGAGTTTATTCTTGGGCACATCGAGGTCCTCTATGACGATCGTGACGTGCGTGCAGGTGAAAAATTTGCCGACGCTGACCTTTTGGGTATCCCCATACGAATTGTTGTCAGCGAAAAAACCCTGGCTCACGGTATGGTAGAGGTGAGGGGGCTTAGAGAAAGTGACACTGAACTCGTAAAAAAGGAAGATTTGCTTGCTTGCGTGAGTCGTAAGGTATAAGTCGCACATGGGGCAAGACCTACTATGTTCAAAAATTTTTTTGGAAAATTTGGGAAAGACATCGGGATTGATTTGGGCACGGCGAATACCCTTGTTTTTGTTAAGGATAAGGGGATTGTGATCAACGAACCGACAGTCGTCGCCTGGAATACCCGCACAGAACAAATTCTTGCGGTGGGCAATGAGGCAAAGGCCATGCTTGGGAAAACCCCGCCGCATATTGTTGTTTCGCGGCCACTCACGAAAGGCATCATCTCCGACTATGAAGTGACAGAGAAGATGCTGAAATTTTTCATAGAAAAAGTGTACGATGGGAGTATGGCCATGATGTCGCGACCACGAGTGGTCATTGGCGTGCCGCTCGAAGTTACGGAAGTAGAGACAAAGGCGGTTGAAGACGTTACTATTGCCGCGGGCGCGAGAGACGTCTTTGTGGTACAAGAACCAGTCGCGGCGGCAATCGGCGCTCGGATGCCGATTCAAGATCCGATTGGCAATATGATTATCGATATTGGCGGAGGAACCACCAATGTCGCGGTGATCTCGCTTTCTGGCGTTGTCACCTGGAAATCCACCACGATTGCCGGAGATGAAATGAATAGAAATATCATCCAATATGCCCGTGAAGTATTTAATCTTTTGGTCGGTGAAAGTCACGCAGAGTATATCAAGATAAAAATCGGATCTGCCCTAGATATGAAAGAGAAAATGGAATTTCCTTTTCGCGGTCGTGATATAGTCACTGGCCTTCCAAAAGAGATCATGGTGACTGATGGGCATATTCGAGAGGCGCTTGATCGATCAGTTCACGCGATTGTGGACCTGATTAAAATGACTCTTGAGGTTACCCCGCCAGAGTTAACGGCAGATATTCATGAACGCGGCGTGCTGTTGACCGGCGGTGGGTCGTTGCTTCGCGGCATCGACACGGTCATTTCCCGTGCTGCAGAAATACCGGTACGGATTGCCGATGATCCGCTGACTGCCGTGGTACGCGGCACAGGGATACTTCTCGACAACGCGGTACTACTCAAGGAGGTTATTTTGCCCTCTGCACGCACCAAACGCTGATCTATGCTCACATCTCGAGTAAAGGCCTTCATAGGGGTCAGTATTGTGATAAGCATCATCATCGCGCTTCATTATTTGGGTGTGCTCAATGGCGTTGAACAATCAGTTCGCGCCGTTATGAGCGTGCCATCCGGTTTTGTCTACAAAAAAACACATCAATTTGCTTCGGAAGGAGAACAGCAACACGCACAAGACACGGCCCGCGCGGCATTTGATTCGGCAAAATTCATTCTTCTCTCAGAAGAAAATGAATCACTTCGACGTCAGTTGAATTTTATTTCAAAAACACCGTATTCCTCCATAGGAGGAGATATCATCGGCCAGGATGTTGAACCGGTTGGTAACACCATTATCATCAATCGCGGAACCCATGATGGTATTGAAAACGGTCAGCCCGTCATCGCGTACGATGGGATCTTTGTTGGAAAGATTGTTCGTACCGAAGAATCGACCGCTGTTATCCGGCTGCTTCACGACGGACAAAGCAAAGTTGCCGCGACGATTTTAAATAACGATCACAGCATCGGCATTGTTGAAGGTGGATACGGTATCAGTGTCCGCATGAATTTCATCCCGCAAAATGAACACGTTTCTCCCGGCGATGTTATTATCACTTCCGGTCTCGAAAAAGGCATCCCGCGAGGACTCGTGATTGGCAGGGTTGAGGCGGTTGAAAAAGAGGCGTATCAACCGTTTCAAAAAGCAATCTTGTCTACCGCAGCGGACTTTGAACACCTAGTTACCGTCTCGGTCATTACCGGTATATGACATGGCTGAAACGTACCGCTATTGTAGGCCTCAGTGTCGTCGGCGTTGTCTTCGTCCACCTTGCGACAAATGCTGTTCTTCCCGCGCCCTGGAACCAGGTGAATATGGTATTTGTATTTTTAATTTTCTTTTTACTGTTTGAAGAAAGTGGCACGGTCGTTTGGATCGCGTTCAGCGTTCATTTTTTTATTGAATTATATGCCGTAAGTCCTTTTGGTATTTTGCTGTTTTCCGGAACCATTTCGACCCTCCTATCATTTTGGTTATATCAATATTTTTTTACCAATCAATCGTGGTACACTGCAGCAGCTCTCTCACTCCTCGCCATAGTGATCTACCGCAGTATTTATACGGCACTATTCCTTTTTTTTCATGTGTTTGGCTATTTTGCACTTCCCCCGTGGTCTGCACTTCTTTTGGTGTATGGGTGGGAAATGCTGCTCACGTCTGGGGTGACCGGCCTCGCGTATCTTCTCACCACACGCCCTTTTCACAAGAAAAGAAAATTACTCCCCGTGGAGTGGCGTGTATGAAAATTTTTTCGTGGAAAAAATCTCCATCGACCACCTGGGTCGAGGAAACATTCATCTCCCATGAGTCAGCTCGTCGCTCATACATCGGCACGAGCTTCACTCGAGATAGTCATTATCTCTTCCTTTTGATTTTTCTTTTGGTGTTTCTGCTTCTGGTAGCACGAATTTCACAGCTACAGATCCTTCAAGGAAGCGAGTTTCTTGCCGCCGCAGAGGGAAACCGGGAGCGCATTGTCCCTATCCCGGCAGAACGTGGCGTCATTGTTGATCGGCGCGGTAAGCCCCTCACGGTCAATGTGCCCAATTTTTCTCTTGCAGTAACTCCACAGCATTTACCCCATGATGAACGGGACCGACAAATGCTTGTTGAAAAACTTGGCGAATTGACAAAACGGCCAACTGAAGAAATCATACATATTCTTTCTGAATATGGGGCGTACAGTTATGAGTCTATTATTATTCAAGAAAACCTTGACTACGAAACCGCGCTTTCTATCCAAATCGCTGCCGCAGATCTTCCCGGAATTCACATCGTGCGGGGAAGCAAACGGGCTTATAGTCATGAAGCACCCGGAACGTCGCTGTCGCATCTTATTGGGTATGAAGGAAAATTAAGCCGTAGCGAACTTGACGCGTTATATGCTGAGGGGTATTTGCCATCTGATTTTATTGGGAAAACAGGAGTCGAAAAAACGTATGAATCCTACTTGCGAGGAACATATGGCAAGAAACGTATTGAAGTGAACGCGCTGGGACGCGAGCAAAGCATCTTGGCTGAAGTGCCGCCGACATCGGGGTACCATTTGACATTATCCATTGATAGCAAAATGCAGGACAGGTTGGAATCTCTTTTGGAAAAAGCGCTTGTTGCCAATCAAAAAAACCGCGCCGCGGGGATTGTGCTCGATCCTCAAAATGGCGAAGTTCTCGCACTCGTCAGTTTGCCGTCATTCGATAATAATGATTTTTCTGGGGGTATTAGCAAAGCACAATACGCCCTATACAGCGAAGATGCAGATCAACCGCTTTTTAATCGGGCAATTGGTGGATTGTACCCATCAGGATCCACTATAAAGCCGGTCATTGCGGCCGCTGCGCTTCAGGAGAAGATTATTACTCCGCAATCGGTATTTTTGAGCACCGGAGGACTTCAAGTTGGACAATGGTTTTTCCCTGATTGGCTTCCTGGCGGACATGGATGGACTAATGTTGTCGCATCGCTCGCAAATTCTGTTAATACTTTTTATTATTATATTGGCGGTGGGTATGATTTGTTTTCTGGCCTTGGTGTTGACCGCATAAGGGTGTATCTTCAAAAGTTCGGATTTGGGAGTGAACTGGGCATTGATATTCCAGGAGAGAAGGCTGGTTTTGTACCGAGTGAGGCATGGAAAGAGGAGGCGAAAAATGAGGCGTGGTATATTGGGGATACGTACAACCTCTCGATCGGACAGGGATATTTGCTTGTGACGCCACTCCAAATTGCAGCTATGACAGCGGTTGTGGCAAATGGCGGCACCTTGTATCGTCCACACGTCGTGCGTCGAATCGCCAATCCCCTGACTGATGACGAGATTGATGTAACTCCGACAATCATTCAATCGCAGATTGTAAATCCAGAGTATCTGGCTACGATTCGCGCCGGTATGCGCGCTTGCGTTCAAAATGGGTCTTGTCGACGTTTGTCAGATTTGCCATTTGCTACGGCCGGAAAAACGGGTACGGCACAGTGGAGAGACGACAAGGAAAATCATGGCTGGTTCACATCGTACGGGCCGTATGAGCATCCTGAAATAGTTGTGACCATCCTCATTGAGGAAGGTGGGGAGGGGAGTCGTATCGCTGCGCCAGTTGCCAAAGAATTCTATGGCTGGTGGTGGAATTATCGCCAGAGACTTCTTGTGGATAATAGCAATTGACGCGGAGAAGTACCGTGTGGTTTACTAAGCATATTCCGCTTTGCGGATTTATTTTTTTGATAATCTATGGACTCCACTCAATACATGAGTAAAGAAAAGCTTGAATCGCTCAAACAGGAATTGAAAGAATTGAAAGAAGAAAAAATTCCGGGTTTGGCAAAACGCATTGATGACGCACGACAAATGGGGGATTTGTCAGAAAACGCAGAGTATCATGCGGCACGGGAAGAAATGGCTTGGGCACAGAGCAAAGCGAAAGAGCTTGGGTATCTCCTCGACAATGCCCATGTTGTCGGCGCTAAACCACGCGGGAATCATATTGGGATCGGTTCAGTGGTTACCGCACGCGCCAGCGGTAAAGAACGTGCGTTCACTATTGTGGGGGCGCAAGAAGCGGATCCCTTGAACGGCCGGATCTCCAATGAATCGCCCTTGGGACAAGCATTTTTCGGTAAAAACAAAGGCGATAAAGTGCAAATTACGGTTCCAGCGGGGGTTCAGGTATACGAGATTATTGACGTTCAGTAGTACACCGTACGTTCTCGTTACCTTGACAAAAAGGTCTCACCAGCCTTCCTTTTTATTTGACTCTGTAGAGCCAAATTTGTCCAAAAAACAGTTTGTATTTTCTATCACTCTCTGATATAGTGGGAGGACTATGTCAACGTCAATAAATGATGAACGTTCCGTTCGTATCAAAAAAATGAGTGAGCTTCGCTCCCTGGGTATTGACCCATATAGTTCGGTTGCGCCAAGAGAAGACAGCGTGACGATTGCCCTGAAAAAATCTGAGGGGGCAATCGTGTCGCTTGCCGGCCGGCTCATGAGCAAACGCGATATTGGAAAAATAACGTTCTCTCATCTCCAGGATGAAAGCGGACGGATACAAATTGCATGGAAAGAAGACGTGCTGGGGAAAGACAATTATGCGTTATTTTTACACGCGATTGACACGGGCGATATCCTTTGGATTCGTGGGGAACGATTTGTCACAAAGGCCGGTGAAGAATCGGTTTTGGTCTGTGAATGGCGAATTCTCACCAAAGCCATTCTTCCGCTTCCAGACAAGTATCATGGACTCCAGGAAGAGGAGCTTCGATTGCGAAAACGCTACTTGGATTTTATTATGGACACGGACAAGCGAAAAATTTTTTATCGCAAAGCGATGTTTTGGAATTCCATGCGGCAATTTCTTCTTGAGGAAGGATTCTTAGAAGTGGAAACGCCGGTGTTGGAAACCACAGCCGGCGGTGCAGACGCCACGCCGTTTACGACGCATCATCACGCGCTCGATATTGATGTGTACTTACGGATTTCCATGGGAGAGCTTTGGCAAAAACGCCTGATGGTTGGGGGATTTGAAAAGACTTTTGAAATTGGCCGACAATTTCGTAATGAAGGCATGAGCCGTGAACATCTCCAAGACTATACCCAAATGGAATTTTATTGGGCGTATGCTGACTACACGAGCGGTATGGGTATGGTCGAGCGCATGTATAAAGAAGTGATACAAAAAACATTCCACACTCTGGTATTCGACATTGGTGATTTTAAGGGCATTGATCTTGCCAAATCATGGGACCGTATTGATTATGTGGAAACGATAAAGAAAAAAACCGGAATTGACGTGCTGACCGCGGAAAACGACGCTATGAAACAGACATTGAAAAAATTGAAGATCGCCTTTGATGAAACGCTTGAAAAGGGCCGTCTGATTGATCTGCTCTGGAAGTACTGTCGAAAGTCCATTGCCGGACCAGTGTTTCTTATTCATCATCCGGTGCTCGTCTCCCCCTTGGCCAAGCGATGCCTGCACAATCCAGCTCTTACAGAACGGTACCAAATTATTATTGCCGGGAGCGAACTGGGGAATGGATATTCAGAATTGAACGATCCGCTTGATCAAACGGAACGTTTCGAAGAGCAGGGGAAAATGCGCGAAAAAGGCGACATCGAGGCACAAATGCATGACCATGATTTTGTCGAAGCGCTAGAGCATGGAATGCCTCCGACCACAGGTTTTGGGGTTTCTGAGCGATTGTTCGCGTTTCTTGAAAATGCGTCGGTACGGGAATGCGTACTGTTTCCACTCGTGCGGCCGGGAGAACACGAGAACAAAAGTTCGGTATGAAAACCGTCATGGTGTTTGGGACATTCGATATCCTCCATCCGGGGCATCTATCATTATTTCGACAGGCAAAACGCCATGGGAAAATCCTCGTCGCTGTTGTCGCGCGAGGTACAACATCGGCACGAATCAAGGGTCGTGCTCCATTTCATACAGAAAGAGAACGAAAAAAAAATTTAGAGCATATACGCGATATCGACCGTGTCTTGCTCGGCGATACAAAAGACATGTATCGCGTCATTCGCCGATTACAGCCGGATGTTATCGCTCTTGGGTACGATCAAAAATTCTTTGTAAAAGAATTGCAAAAAATTGTCCATGAATTTTCAAAACCACCGCGCATCGTCCGCCTTAGGCCCTACCAGGCGGGACGATACAAAACAAAAAAAATTCGAGGGTATTTAGATATATGAGAGAAAAACAGAAAGTTCTCATAGCAACAACCAATGACGGCAAGTTTAAAGAGATACTTCACGTCCTGGAGGATCTCCCTTTTGATTTTTTATCACTCAGCGAAATGGATCAAGGAATCCAAGCGCCGGAAGAAAACGATCCGACTATCTTTGGTAATGCCGTCATCAAAGCCACTGCGTACGCAAAACAATTTGGCATCATTACGCTGGCCGATGACAGCGGCCTTTTTATTGATGCGCTGAATGGCTGGCCAGGGGTAGTGAGCGCTCGTATCGCTGAAAATAATGAAGCGAGAAACGCCCTTGTTCTCGAAAAATTGCGTGATCTTCCAGCCGATCAACGGGGGGCCACCTTTCGTGCGGCGATCGCCGTATGTGACCCAAAAACAGGAAGCATCCTTACATCATCGGGTGAGATACGTGGCTCCATACTGTCGGAACGCGTTCAGGCAAACAATGGGTTCGGCTATGATCCGATTTTCTTCGTGCCAACCGCGGGAAAAACATTTGCCGAAATGACGCTCGCGGAAAAAAATACCATCTCTCATCGCGGACAGGCGTTGTTCAACATGAAATACATTCTTCAAAATGAGTACGGCGGTCGGCATATTGTTGTCCCTGTCGCAATAATACTCCATGAGGGGAAGGTGCTTTTGGCAAAACGAAATGATCCTTTTCGTCCAGCATTTCATGGAAAGTGGGAATTTCCGGGTGGTCGAATGGATATCGGTGAGACGATTGAAGAAAATCTCATACGCGAGGCACAAGAAGAAGTCGGTTATCTCATTGAACCGATCAAACGATTATCCACTATCTGGGTGGAGCATCAGACAGGGGAGGGATGGGCCTACCAGGTGTACCTTATCCCGTACGCATGTTCAATTCTTAAAAAGATAGGGGAAGGAAGCGACGCTGAGGTCATGGAACAACGCTGGTGTACCCCCGAAGATGTGCTCACGATGGAGCTTGTCGGAGCGAATAAAAAAATGTATACAATCATTTTGCCAGAAATACAGCAGCTACTCAACGTTAAACACTAGACCTATGCTCGACATTAAATACATCCGCGATCATCGCGAGGAACTGAAAGAAAATTATGTGCATCGCCGGGCAACCGCTGATATTGATGAACTCCTTGCGCTTGATGATAAGCGACGCGCCATGATTGCCGAGGTAGATGCGCTGAGAAGTACGCGAAATCATGGATCCAAAGGTAGGCCAAGTGATACGGAAATCCTGCGTATGCGGCAAATTGGGGAAGAAATTAAAGAAAAGGAGGCTGAATTGCAAAAAATTGAAGAAAAATATCGCTTACTCCTTTCTCGAATGCCGAATCGCATTCATCCGGATACGCCCATTGGCAATGATGAAGCCGGCAATGTTGTTGTTCGGACGATTGGCAACCCACCCGCATTTTCCTTTCCGCCAAAAGAACACTGGGACCTTGGGGCAATGCGCGGTCTTATCGATACGGAGCGAGCGGCCAAAGTTTCCGGTTCTCGATTTGCGTATCTGAAAAGTGATCTTGTGCGTCTGCAGTTCGCTCTTATCCAGCATGTATTGTCATTTGTTACCAATGAGCCTGCGCTCAAACGCATCATAAAAAAACAGAAATTAGGAGTTTCCTCGCGACCGTTTACACCAGTGATTCCACCGGTGATGATCCGTCCGGAAATTATGCAAAAGATGGCTCGACTTGAGCCAAAAGAGGAACGCTATCATATTCCAAGCGACGATCTTTATCTTGTCGGCAGTGCTGAGCACACATTGGGACCAATCCATATGGATGAAACAATTGAAGAAAAGAATCTTCCGATCCGTTATCTCGGGTACTCAACAGCGTTTCGCCGAGAAGCGGGATCTTATGGAAAAGATACCAAGGGCATTTTGCGCCTCCATCAATTCGACAAATTGGAATTTGAATCATTTACAACGGCAGAGCAGGGCGAAGAAGAACAGAACTTTCTTATTGCCCTTCAGGAGCACCTTATGCAATCGCTCGGCATTCCATACCGCGTCGTGCGAAAATGCACCGGAGATATGGGTGCTCCGGATTATCGTGAATTTGATATTGAGGCCTGGCTGCCAGGCCAAAAAACGTACCGTGAGACGCACACATCTGATTATATGACCGACTATCAATCGCGGCGTCTCAATATCAAAGTAAAAAAAGAAAATGGGCAAACAGAATTTGCGCATATGAATGACGCAACCGTGTTTGCCATTGGACGAACCCTCATCGCGATTATGGAGAACTATCAGAAGCATGATGGGCGAATAGCGATTCCAAAGGTCCTTCAGCCGTACCTGGGCAAAAAAATAGTATGACCGACAAACCGATGCTCCTTATTCTCCCGGGATGGGGCGGATCGAACGAAACATGGAAGCGGTTTCTCTCCCTGGCATCGAAGGATTACGATGCCAGCTGTTTAGATTTGCCGTGTTTTGGTGATACGCCATGCCCCAGCACACGTTGGGGAATATCAGAGTATGCGCAATTTGTCGTGGAGGAGATGAAGCGGCGGGCAATCATAAAGCCACTACTTCTCGGCCACTCATTTGGTGGTCAGATTGCGGTACGCCTCGCTGCTGAACACCCGGAATTATTTTCGAAACTGATTCTTGTCGGTGCCGCCGTTGTTCGTCCAAAATTTTCTATCCGCCGTTTTTTATTCTGGTGCATCGCAAAAATTGGCCATCTTTTGTTCCGATTGCCGATGGTAGAAGAGGGAAGCGTGTTTGCGAAACAACTGCTCTATCGGCTCGCGGCATCCCCTGATTACCTTGAAACCGCTGGAATCAAACGAGATATCTTTAAAAAAGTTATCCGTGAAGACCAGCGACGCCTCCTTCCATCAATTACGCTCCCAACACTTGTCGTGTGGGGAACACATGATCGCTACACGCCGCTTCGGTATGGCAAAAGAATCTTTCGCTTAATACCTCACGCACGATTGGAAATTATCCCTAAGGGAAAGCATGGTTTGCATATCCAAGCTCCAGAGCGCTTGTTGGAAAAAATACGAGCTTTTGTTTTTCTATGACGACAATTGTCGCAATACTCGTCACTCTCCTTTGGACTGCGGTAATGATTCTTGACGATAGTGAATTCTGCTACCTTTGGCAACTCAAAGAGTATCGAATGGATCGCATGCGAGAATTTTTGCGATCACGACAAGGGAAAAAATATTGGAAGCTGGGCGGATCCGGTATTCGTCATCATCCACGCCACCCTGTTCTTACGACAAAGGCAGTCCTCTTAACCCTCCTCGCCGTCGCTATTGAAACTGGTATTTTGCTTATTACTCAATCATGGGTTATCGCGATTATTCTTTTCATTCTTCGGTTTTTTCTATTTTCTAGCATTGTGGCTCTCTTTTATTTACCCACAACACTCATAAAACGATGGGTCATATGGCGCGCCCACCGTGTTTTGCTCAGCTATCCACAGCTTCTCGTCATCGGCGTCACCGGAAGTTATGGAAAAACAACAGTAAAAAATTTTCTGGCCCATATTCTTTCTGGAACATACAACGTCATCGCCACGCCACAGCACATAAATACGGACATTGGCGTTGCCAAATTTATTCTGAAAACCCGCTTTACCGCCGCAGACATTTTTGTGGTGGAAATGGGCGCATATCGAATTGGGGAGATACATACACTTTGTGTGATGACGCATCCGACGATTGGTATTCTTACCGCGATCAATGCTCAGCATCTTTCCTTATTTGGAAGCATGAAAAATATTCAGCAAGCAAAATACGAACTGTTGCGATCGTTGCCAACAAATGGCCTCGCTGTGACCAATGCCGATAATTCATATTGCACAGAATTTATTTCTGAACTTAGAGCGCCATCAAAATTATTTCACACTGAACAAGCTATGCAATCGACCAATCTCGCCCCGTGTCTGATTGTCGCGAAACACCTCGCCGTCCCTGATTCTATTATAGAAAAACAATTAAAGACGCTCCCGCCGGCAACTCTTCAACTGCATCGATACGGCGGAGCAACAATCATTGATGACAGTTATAACTCAAATCCAGATGGTTTTCTGGCCGCGCTCAGTGTTCTTAACCGGACAGCAAAAGACAAAAAATGCTTCGTTGTGACAAGAGGAATGCTCGAGCTTGGGGAGAAAAGCGATGCGCTCCACCAGCTGATCGGCGAGGAAATCGGTCGGATCGTTGATACACTTTTTTTAATCAATCGGGATGCGGAAACAGCCCTCAGGGCGGGGATTGGATCGGGAAAAACGCAGGTGGAGGTCTATGAAAAGACAGAGGATCTTCTCCATGCGGTTCAAGCCTTGAAAAATACTCCAAGCGTTATCCTTGTAGAAAACCGTATTCCGGAAGTTCTCCAGCGTGAATTATTCCATACCGTATGAACCTGTTTCGAAAAACCCTCTTTACTGGCTTTGCGCCAAACTTACAAGGAGAAGACGTGAGCATTGCTTTGTCGTACATTTTTTGTCCATGGAAATGGCCTCAGCTCCAGTTTGGGGAGACTCCGGAAAAAGTAGAGGCGTGGCTAAAAAAATTCTTTCAGGTGCGAACTGCGGTAACCTACGACAGTGGAAGAACAGCCCTGGCGATGGCGCTTCGAGCGCTCGATGCTGGCCGTGGGTGCGATGTCCTCGTGCAAGCGTATACTTGCGTTGTTGTCGTTAACGCCATTCAGATCACGGGGGCACAGCCTATTTTTGTAGACACGAAGGATCATTTTTTTATGGATCCCGTCGATGCTGAAAAAAAAATAACTCCACGAACAAAAATAATGATTATCCAACACACCTTCGGGATCACAGCCGATATGGATAGGCTTATGGCACTGGCGAAAAAATATCGGCTGAGAGTGATCGAAGATTGCGCGCACACTATCGGAGGCGCATACAGAAAAAAACTTCTGGGCACCGTTGGGAATGTTGGTATCTTCAGTTTTGGCAGTGATAAAATTATTTCATGTGTGCGTGGCGGTGCGGCGATCACCAATGACACTGAAGCCGGGGAGCGGCTTCTCGTGCTGCAGAAAGAACTG
Source organism: Candidatus Magasanikiibacteriota bacterium (assembly GCA_023246555.1). Classification (GTDB taxonomy): domain Bacteria; phylum Patescibacteriota; class Patescibacteriia; order Magasanikbacterales; family UBA922; genus JAHFIC01. Next base: position 24,409 of record JAHFIC010000001.1, on the reverse strand, counting down.
CCGCCAATGTCAAAACTCTACGTGTTTCGCCACCTCTTGCATTTCCCTATCTTTTTTATTGGAAAACCGTTCTATCACCTGGGAGTCGGTAAAATAATTTTGTGGCTTGCAAAATATACAAAACTTATTCCTCCGGTGATCTCGGACAAAGAAAAAGGAGGGGAGGCCGACCCTAAATTTCCTACGCGATTTCCAAACGCACTCGGAGCCATCGCCTTATCACAACTTGCCAAAGTGAATAGTATAAATGAACACCGGAAAGGTATCGCTCAACTGTATGCAATGGCATTCAGGCAACCAATTGATAACAACTGCCCTTACCTCCGGTTTCCACTCATTGTCCCACACCCGGAACAACTCCGGGCCCATGCAAAAAAAAATGGTATTCTTTTGGGCGATTGGTATGATGCTGTCGTGACTCCATGTCTAAAAGGATGTCCGCATGTCGGCTATATCACTGGAACTTGCCCGCACGCTGAGAGCGATGCAAAAGGGTCATTGAATTTGCCGACCGACATCCATATTTCCACACAAGATGCCAAGAGAATTATTGAATGTATCCAGGCTTATGGCATATAGCATACGCCAAATATTCGAACCAACAATCTGGGAGGCATTTGTTCGTTCTCAACTGTATACCGTTTTTGTCCAATCAAGCCATTATGCAGATTTTTATGCCTCAATGGGGGAAAAGACATGGATTTTTGGTGTGTACGATGATGCAAATAAACTTGTTGGGGGGTCGTTAGTCGTCTCCGTGAGCGCAAAGCGGGGAAACTTTCTATTCCTTCCCTATGGCCCAATTGGTTTATATGACGGGAAGTTATTTCATGAACTGAAGCGTCTCGCACAAAGTGAAGGCTACCATTTTATCCGCGTAAGTCCATTCCTTGATGACACAAAAAATCATCAGGAGGAATTTAAACGATTTGGATTTCATCATGCCCCCATGCATATTCTTGCGGAAACGACATGGCTTCTAGACATTGGGGATGAGGAAGACGACCTCCTCCAGCTGATGAATAAAAATCACCGAAATCTTATTCGCCGCTGTCTCAAAGAAGGCGTGCGTGTGGAGCTGTCAACTCATGCCTCGGCGCTGCAACGATTCAATGATCTCCTCGACACGACAACCGCTCGACACCGATTTCAACGGTTTTCCCGCACATATATTGAGAAAGAATTTTTTGCATTTGCTAGAAAAGGTGAGGCACTCATTCTTGAAGGGTATCTTCCTAATGGAACATTGGAATCCAGCGCGATTGTCATGTACTACGGCAAAATGGCCTGCTACCGCCACGGAGCATCGCTTGGACAGGAAAAACGTCTCCCGGCGTCCTATGCCGTGCAGTGGTCGGCTATCCGTGAAGCCAAAAGAAGAGGCATGCGTTGGTATAATTTTTGGGGCATAGCGCCACCTCGCAGCACTCCTCGCCACCCGTTTTATGGGATAACACATTTTAAAAAAGGGTTTGGTGGCTTTGAAAAACAGCTGCTCCACTGTCAGGATCTCCCCACCTCTTCTCGCTATTGGCTGAGTTGGACGATCGAGACAGTGCGAAGGCTAAAACGAGGGTTTTAATGCCTATGTTCAACCGATATAAGTTTGCCCGCCGCGTTGGTCGCCTGCGGCAGAAGGCAATCGCACAAAGCCATGTTGATTTTTCTTGGAAACACGGGAGAGTTAATCCCTTTTTTAAGAAAAAACAAATGCTTTCTCGTCGGACGAAGTTCCTTCTCGCGACAGGTGTCCTTACGGCCTGTGGCGCCGTAATCACAGTAGTGCTTCATCCGTTTTTCGCTATTTCTGAGGCGCAAATTTCCATACACGGACTTGAACGGATCAATGAAAAAGAACTGAAGGGTACTGTTCTCGGCATCATGTCGCACCGGACTGCGTGGCTCCTTCCGAGAAACCATTACCCGCTTGTCGACAAGCAAGAAATCGAGGACATCCTCAAAGAGCGTTACCCGATAGCATCGATTGTGATCAAAAAAACTTTCCCCAAACAACTCACTATCAACATTGAAGAGACGCTCTCCACTGTTATCTATGATACTGGGGGGCGGCACGCGTATGTTGGTGCTGACGGTCGAGTTGTCGAACTGCTTCGGCCAAGCGAAGATGATGTCTGGTTCATTGGAGTAACGACGACCGCAGGGTCAACGACACTTGAGCGTACCTATATTCCAAACACTACCCGTATCCACAAGGCGTGGGGAAACTACCCAGTTGTGTATGACCACAGTGGGAAAGAAATAGAGCTGAACGAACAAGTACTCTCTGTGAGTATGGTGCGGAGCATTTTGGATTTTCATGAACTCATGCGGCAAACAAATATCTCAATCCTTTACGATGTTTTGGAAAATGGCCTTGGGCACGCGATAGTAAAAACAGAGGAGGGGTGGGAAATCAAACTCATCTTCAACGAAAAAATTGATGAACAAGTTGGAAAGCTTTTAAAAATTCTTAAAGATGCTGTGCCCCCAAACCACAGCGGCCTGCACTATATCGATATTCGATACGGTGACCGGGTGTTTTGGCAGTAGAGGAGAGCCCAACAGCTCTGTTTATAATGTCGCACAATATATCTTATGCGACACACTCACAACAACTTTGACATGAGCGGCAGGAATCGCAGCGCTCTCCCTCCACAACCTCGACACTACATGATGTACAACGCATATAAAATAAAATTTTCAAGCTATATGCCCAAATATGGTTTTGGATCTACAGGAATGCCATTTCGACGTACTTCGAAATGCACATGCGCTCCGGTGACAAATGGCCCAGCACCAGGACTCCCAGGGCGTCCACCGGAATAGCCGATCAGATCCCCGCGCGTTACAAATTGGTCCTCCGCGACTGCAACGCCGCTTAAATGCCCGTAAACAGTCGAAACCCCATCGGCATGAATGATCATAATATAACTATAGCATGAGGCCGTTGTACAGCGTTTCGCGCGGGCAATATACCCGGCTCCGGCTGCTTTAATGGGTGTTCCTTGCGATGCCCGAATATCAATGCCGCTATGCTCAAATATGTGCCGAAAAGGATACTCTGGATCATGAAAATCAGCGGTAATGTAATGACTTTGAACAGGCCACGTGAGCTCACTCGTTCCACCGGCATCGATATTTTCAAGTTTATGCTGTTCTTCAAGACGACGTCGTACCTCCTGTTCAATGTTTGTAATTTCAGACTCAATACCTTGGTATTGTTTTCGTAAATTACCAAGAAGTGTTTTGAACGTGAGTTCTGATGATTGCGTTTGGGCTAAAATATTTTGTTTTGAAAAGAGCTGTTCATCTAAATCTTTTTTTCGTTCTCCAAGTTTTTCTTTGAGGTCTTCATAAGACTTTTTGCGCTGGTTTGTCTGTGTTTTTTTCTCTTCTAATTCTTCCTTCGCTTCTCGCAAAGCGCGAGCGCTTGAGGCAAGATCACGTTCTACCGTCTCGAGATACTGAAGTTTGTTGTAAAATTCAGAAAAGCTGTCATAGGCGGCAAGAATCTCTATGGTATTTTTATCGTCTTCGTACTGCAGCGCGCGGAGAAGTCCGCCAATAATCTCTTTTTGCCTTGATATAATCCCCTCTTTTTCTTTGATTAATAATTCCAGCGCGGTGATTTCAAGCTCCAAAGCATCAATTTTTTCTTGCGTGAGATCAATATCAAGCTCCACCTGCGTTACGCGATTATCAATAATGGACATTTGATTTTTTAAAGAAACCGCTTCAAGTCGTTTTTTTTCAATGTCTTTTTTCGTACGTTCGATACTTTCTTCCAGTTGTTTAATTTTTATTCTTTTTTCAGCGATTTGATCGTTTAATTGGTCAATCTCTGCGGTATCGGAAGATTGCGAAAACACAAAAAATGGTTGAGCTGTGATCACCATGAGAAAGATCAAACCACTTAAACGTATGCTCTTTTTCACACGAGTAAAGTATAACAAAAAAAAACACGCCGCACCACCTGTCCTTCATAAAGGTGGTGCGGCGGATCCATTTTTCGTCCCAGGCGGGGGGTGCTATTCCGAGATAGCTGCCATGATCTGAGTTTTGGGCTTGTTTCTACCCACCCAGTTGTTCCCTTCCCCGATCATGGCGTCGATCGGGTTGAGCTGGAACCCTCTCCCCACACCTCGTAGGGAAACGTACCCCCGTCGAATTGCTTCTTCGACGGTGACAAACCTCGCCCCCACTTCGTAGCCGATGATTTGCCCGTCTTTTGCGACGGGCTTAAGGTTGTTTTCCATGCAATACAGCATACACGGAATATGCCAAAAAAGCAAGTTTAGAGGCGTTTGTGGCCAGTTTGAATAAGTTGAAGCGTTCTCGTTTTTCCCAGCACCCCCGCCATCTCATATGGCCCAGGTGAGTTTTTGGCTCCAGAAAGCGCGACCCGCATGGGCCACAGGACATCGCCCGTGCCATACTCGTTTTCCCGTATCCACTCCCCTACTTTGATTTCAAGCGTTTCTTTTGTCCAATCATTCTCTCCGATTGATTGCAAAAAAACATGAAGTTTTTTCAAAATTTTCGCCGTGTCATCACGAGTAGATTTTTTCCAAATCAAAAGCTCTGATTCGTACGCCAATTCTTCCGCAAACAAAAACCCCATCATCTCCGGCGCGTCAGACAGCCTTACCAATCTGTCTTTTACCAACCCAACCGCGTGAGTCAAAAATTCTGCTTTCTGAACCAGTCCGGCATTTTCCAAATACGGCCGGCAGGCCTCTGCCAGCGCTTCGTCGCTCATCTTCCGAATGTACTCACGATTATACCAATCAAATTTCTCTCGGTTAAACACGGCCGCGGCTTTGCTCACCTTGTCAAAAGAAAATTCCTGCTCAAGCTCTTTGAGCGAAAAAATCTCTCGCTCATCGCCTGGATTCCACCCCAAAAACGCAATGAAATTCACCAGCGCTTCTGCCAAATACCCTTTCTCTTTAAAATCCTCCACCGATACGTCTCCATGACGCTTTGATAATTTTTGCTTTTGCTCATTCACCAAAAGGGACAGGTGGGCAAACTCCGGTATCTGCCACCCGAACATCTGGTACAGAAGGATATGTTTTGGGGTTGACGGAAGCCACTCTTCGCCGCGAATGACATGCGTAATTCCCATAAGATGATCATCCACCACCACCGCAAAGTGGTAGGTTGGAAAACTGTCGGATTTTATAAGTACCTGATCTTCTATCAAGCTGTTGTCAAAGGTCACTTTTCCACGCACGAGATCGGTAAAAATCGTACTTCCTTCGCGTGGTGTCTTCATCCGAATCACAAACGACTCCCCACCCTCGAGTTTATTGGCTTTTGTTTTTTCATCCAGTGATCGGCAGAGACCATCGTAACCGGTTGGCTGTTTGCCTGCTTCTTGGATACTCCGAAGTTCGTCCAACCGCTCTTTCGAGCAGAAGCAGTGATAGGCATTGCCTTTGTCCAAAAGCTCTTGAACATATTTTTTATACACCCCCAAACGCTCCGACTGGGTGTATGGACCAGCCGCGCCTTTTTGGATTACTTCCCCTTTTTCACCCAGCCAGACACCGGCATCGGCTTGTATTCCAGCCCATTGTAGCGAACGAAGAATGTTTTCAATTCCACCCTCAACAAATCGCTCTTGATCCGTGTCTTCAATACGGACAAGAAACTCTCCGCCGTTCTTTCTGGCAAATAAATAGGAAAACAATGCGGTACGTAATCCGCCGACATGCAAAAAACCGGTTGGGCTAGGGGCGAAGCGGGTTTTTATCGGCATAAATAATTGCATTTAGTTATTCATCATGTTCGTTTTCGTATTCTTTTTGATGCGCTTCTTGCGCTTTTTTTTCATACTTCCCCATTTTACCAGCTATATGCATGGCTTTTTTAACAGCTGTGCTGTCGACAGATACCAAATTATGCTCTTCTTGGCGCTCGCCTGATTTCCATTTTTCAAAAAGATGTTCAACTTCAGCCAGCCTTTCCGTTATTTCATCCACAAACATTTCTTTCTCTTCAATTAACCCGGATTTATCAGTATCGGAATTATGGTAAAGTCTAATCATATTTTGAATCAGATCAAGTTTGCCTGTAATGGATACGGGTAATTGCAAAGCTTTATTTCTTAACTCGTTTACCCTATTTTGGGAATGGGTGAAAAATTCATCCATTCGAAATCGCAATGAATTTTCCAAATTTCCGATCATACCGCTAATTTTATGAAATGAAATACTGATAGAGAAACTTGACTGTCGCCTTCCAAATCCGCCCAATTCGCCACGGTTGGATCATGAGCCGCCAAAGCCATTCTAAACCGAATCTACGCAAAAGTCGAGGCGCGCGGTGGGTTTTGCCGGAGAGCATGTCAAACGCGCCGCCGACCCCCATGGCGACCCTCACACTCGGTAATTTTAGTAAATTTTCATAGATCCATTTTTCCTGCTTCCCATGGCCAAAGGCGACAAAGAGGATATCCGGCGCCACAGCCCGAATTTGCTCCATGTCGCCGTCGCTCGGATCTATGCCGACAATCTGAATACCAGAAAATTTTTCCTCCAACATTCTTTTTGTCTTTTGCAGTACTTCCCCATCGAGAGAACCCAAGAGGTAGATGCGTTTTCTTTCCTCCGCCGCAAAGCGGCAAATGTCCAAAAGAAAATCCACGCCGGGAATTCGCTTCAGTTTTCCGCGCGACACGAGCTCAATCCCCTTTCCGTCACAGATATTCAATGATCCAGAATTCAAAATCTTCTGAAATTCTTTGTCCTTTTGCGCGTCAACGAGCATCTCCGGGTTCGGTGTAAAGATCGTATGTTGTCTGCCGTCAACAAAAAAAGATAACACCCGATCAAGTGCCGCCTGTTTGGTAAACTCATCCACTCGCACTCCAAGCACATTCATATGGTATAATACTATCGTTCTTGACACCGTTTTTCAAGCATGATACGGTATTAGCACTCTATATACTTGAGTGCTAAAATGCTTTCAAATCATCGCCAATTATGAACCCCCAAAACTTCACTCACAAATCCCAGGAAGCCCTCCAGCAGGCCTCGCAGATTGCTCACGAACACGGCCAGCCGCAAGTGGAACCGCCGCACCTGTTTCTCGCCCTTCTCGAACAGGCCGAGGGTGTTGTCGTTTCTATTTTAAAAAAATTGAATGCCAACCTTCCAGAACTTCAAGCAAACGTCGAGAAACTTGCTCAAGCTCTCCCAAAACAGCAGGGACAGATGCAGACTGGCGGTTTGGGACAAATTCTCATGGGACAAGCCATGATGTATGTGTTACAAAACGCGACGCAAGAAGCGGCAAAAATGGGTGATGAATATATCAGTGTTGAACACCTCCTTCTTGCCTATCTCACCAATAATAATCCAATCAGCAATGCGCTGTCTCACCAAGGAGTTCATTATGATGACATTCTCAAAGTCTTGGTTACCATCCGCGGCAATCAGCGCGTCGATTCCCCGGAACCGGAATCAAAATACCAAGCGCTTGAAAAATACGGCAAAAACTTCACTGATCTTGCGCGGAAAGAAAAACTTGATCCGGTGATCGGCCGTGACGACGAAATCCGCCGCGTCATGCAGGTGCTATCCCGCCGCACGAAAAACAACCCGGTCCTCATCGGCGAGCCGGGGGTCGGTAAAACCGCCATCGTCGAAGGGCTGGCTCAACGCATTGTCAACGGCGATGTGCCAGAAAGCATTAAAGACAAGGAAGTTATTGGCCTTGATGTCGGTTCGTTGGTTGCCGGCACCAAATTCCGCGGCGAATTTGAAGAGCGATTCAAGGCAGTCCTCAAAGAGGTCACAGAATCAGAAGGAAAAATTATTCTTTTTATCGACGAACTCCACACGATTGTCGGCGCTGGTGCGTCCGAAGGCGCGGTTGATGCCTCAAATATGCTGAAACCCGCTCTCGCTCGCGGCGAACTTCATACCATCGGCGCAACAACGCTCAAAGAATACCAAAAATACATCGAAAAAGACGCGGCCTTGGAGCGCCGCTTCCAGCCGGTGCTTGTGACTGAACCATCCATGGACGATGCGATCGCGATTTTGCGCGGCGTAAAAGACAAATACGAAGTGCACCACGGGGTGCGCATTACCGATGGCGCGATTGTGGCCGCGGTGGAACTCTCGAGTCGGTATATTTCCGACCGTTTTCTTCCGGACAAAGCCATTGACCTCATTGACGAAGCAACATCCGCGCTACGCATGGAAATCGACTCGATGCCCGACGAACTCGACAAAATGAAGCGCAAAATGACCAAACTTGAAATTGAAATGCGGGCGCTCAAAAAAGAAACAGATGCTGACGCGCAGGAGCGTCTCTCCAAACTCAAACAGGAATTGGAGAACCTCCGAGAGAAAAGCAACGAGCTTGAAGTGCATTGGAAAAACGAGAAGGAAATCATTGTCTCGATCCGTGATCATAAAAAAGACATCGACCGCATGAAGCAGGAGGCGGATATCGAGGAACGCCGCGGCAACTTGCAAAAAGTCGCCGAGATTCGCTACGGAAAAATTCCGACGATTGAAGAAGCGATCAAAAAAGCCGAGGTGAAACTTGCCGAAATTCAAAAAGGCCGCTCGATTCTAAAAGAAGAAGTAACCGAAGAAGATATTGCCGGCGTGGTCGCGCGTTGGACTGGAATTCCCGTCTCAAAGATGCTTCAAGATGAAGTAAAAAAACTCGCCCACATGGAAGAAGCTATCACGAAAGTTGTTATTGGCCAAAAAGAAGCGATTGAAGCAGTCTCAAACGCCATTCGCCGCTCTAGAGCCGGCATTGCCGAAAAGAAACGACCGATCGGATCCTTTATTTTCATGGGGCCGACTGGAGTTGGGAAAACTGAGCTCGCCCGAGCTCTGGCCGAGTTTCTCTTTAATGACCGAGAAGCTCTTGTCCGGGTAGACATGAGTGAGTACATGGAAAAGCACGCTGTTTCAAAGATGGTCGGCTCCCCTCCCGGCTATATCGGCTATGAAGAAGGCGGCCAGCTCACGGAAATTATCCGCCGTCGGCCATATTCGGTGATTCTGTTTGATGAAATCGAAAAAGCGCATCCGGATGTGTTCAACATGATGCTCCAAATTTTGGACGATGGCCACTTGACCGATGCCAAAGGGCGAAAAGTCAATTTCAAACATACGGTCATTATCATGACGAGCAATATCGGATCAGACATGATCATGGCCATGGGACGCCGCGGCGAGTTTGGTTTTGGCGATGGAAAGCGGGGTGGAGCAAAAAAACAAGAGGAATCCATGCGCGAAAAAGTGATGGAAGCGCTCAAAGAAAGCTTTAAGCCGGAATTTTTGAATCGAATTGATGATATTATCGTCTTTCATCCCCTCTCCGAGAAAGACATTCGGGCGATTGTCGATATTCAGCTTGCCTTAGTTGCCAAACGTCTGGAAGAGCAGAAGATTACCCTTGATATGTCGGAAAAAGCTAAAGACTGGCTCGGAAAAAAAGGCTATGATCCAAATCTTGGCGCGCGCCCGCTCAAACGTGTTATTCAAACTGAACTGCTTGATAAACTGGCGATGGAAATTATCTCAAACCGGGTGAAGGCCGGCGACACGGTGAACGTAAACGTTGAAAAAGATTCGTTGGTGTTCAAAATATAACTATGGAAATACTTCTCAAGAGTCTCCTGTCAGCGGCTGTTACAGCAATTATTTTACTTATTGCAAAATTTTCTGGACCGAAGCTCGCTGGTGCCATCGGAGGTATTCCTGTTGTCTTTGCAATATCCTATGTCATCCTGACACTGAATGATCGGAGTATTTCTCGTGATTTTCTTATTGGAGGAATTTATGGTGCAATTGCTGCGATATTCTTTAGTATTTTGCTTCTTTGGATGAACCTTCACTTCGTAAAAACACACTGGCTGAATTTTACGATTGCGTATATCGCATGCTTCTTTCTTGCTTTGGTGTTGACCCACTTTACTTCAAAATAGAGTCCGCCGAGGGTTTACTCTTCCGGAAAAATTTTTTTTCCGTCTTCGTTATATAGGTGAATTGCCAAAACAGGACATGATTGTGCCGCGAGCTTGAGGTTCTCATCGTCATCGGCATCTGGGTCCAGAATATATGCCAGATTCTGATCATCCATGGCAAAAATTTTGCTTGACACCAAAACACACGACCGCGCGCCGATACAAGCGGTGCGATCCACAACGATCCTGCGGATGTTGCCAATTTTTCGTGGCGCATCGGCTAGCGGTTCTTTACTTTCGACACCCATAGTAATTAGGTATTGACAGCCTGGGTATTGTTATACGCAAGTTTCCGAACGTGACGATAAAGAAGGTGGAAAATGATAATTTTTGCAAAATTTGCTATCTGCCTCAGTGGTTCATTTTTGATTGCTCTTCCAGACTGAATGGCAAGAGATCCTGCACCAACCCCGGAGTTTCGTGCGGTAGAAAATTCAGAAAGTAATTGGGTCACAAGAACGCGCGAACGAACTTTTTTGGCATCAATCCTATTTAAAAATTTCATCTCCTCGAGCATACGCGCGAATGCATAGCCATCTTTTCCATAAAGATCAAGAAAAATAAACCACAGAAACCTGAATTTAACTTTCAACGCATAAAAATATACCACCAATCCAGCAGAAATGGTGATGTTTACTCCGGCCAAAAAATTACCCCCTGATGCGTCATCAAAAAATTCACTTAACAGAATACTCACATAAACTAGTATAGCTGCTATAAGTATCGCTGGGAGATGATATGTAGCAAAGAGCCGAATCCGAATTTTTTGTGATGGCCAGAACAACTTCTTCGCGGTTCGCCAGCTCTCTTCTGGATCAAGCGTTCTTTTATCATATCGCGAGTCTACCCAAATAATTTTTTCCAAAAAAAATATTGATGATACAGTTATGTAATAGACAACAGTGCTAACGATAGCAGCACACATCACATATATCAAAGTAAAATTTTCGGTAGAAATAATTTCACCACGACCAGTTAGATTCGCCGTAACAAGAACATATGAGAAAACGGCCAATAAGAGGAAATATGCCACTGTCGTCGGTCCCGCAAGCAGAACGATTCTTTTCGCAAGCAAAACTTTTCTTTCCTTCACTTGCTCAAAAATCTCACGGAACGTGTCTCGAAAACTTGGCACTACAATGGTTGATGATTCTTCTGTCTGATCTGGCATACTTAGAAGTCAACTTTTCACCTTGACGTATTGTTTACAATATCATATTCCCAACGCCTCGCGCAATTTCTCTGGTGGCTGCCACGGCGGGTCAAACGTCAGTTCAATTTCAACCGAAGAAAAGCCGATCTGACGCATAGCATCGGTGACTTCACTTTGGATAAAAGGCCCGAGAGGACACGCGGGAGACGTAAGGGTCATGAGAATGTGGATAGTTTTTTCGTTTTCGATATCGATCGCGTATATCAAACCCATGGTCCAGATATCCATGTTTACTTCCGGATCTTGGATTGTTTCCAACATCTCGACAACTTGTTCACGTGTTGGCATATCCGTTTTTTTCAATGTTTTCCGCCAGTTCGCTGCCACCACTTTTTACTATCTTCCCACCAACCATAATATGCACATAATCCGGCCGCACATATTGCAGAATACGATTGTAATGCGTAATAAGAATAATACCATGCTCTGGTGAGCGGAAACGATTGATGCCGTCCCCCACGACTTTGAGCGCGTCGACATCAAGACCGGAATCAGTCTCGTCAAGAATGATGTATCTTGGATTCAAAACAAGAAGCTGAAGAATTTCCAGGCGTTTTTTTTCGCCGCCGGAAAATCCCGCGTTGACTGATCGCCCGGCAAATGATGAATCAATACCCAATTCTTTCATTTTCCCCAAGAGCATTTCATGAAATTTGATTGGGTGCTGTTTTTCTCCCGTGATCGCGGCAACGGATGTGCGCAAAAAATTATTGACCGATACGCCCGCAACTTCCGGTGGATATTGCAGGGAAAGAAATAGTCCTTTTTTCGCTTTTTCATGAACTTTAATTCGAGTAATATCTTCGCCGTCAAGAATAATTTGTCCGTCGGTAATCGTATACTTCGGATGTCCCATGATCGCGTTGGCGAGCGTTGACTTGCCCGAACCATTCGGCCCCATGATGGCGTGAACTTCGCCCGGCTGGATCACAAACGAAACATCGTGAACGATTTTTTTTTCCTGGACGACGATACGCAAATGCTTTAGTTCGAGCGGCATAAAGTTTGTATGGCTTTGAGCGCCAAAAGGGCGCATTGATGGCGTGTCGCGATAATCTCCGTGCCAAGCAATCGGTAAATGGTTTGGATATCCATGTTCATGATTTCATTTTTTGATCTTCCTTTGACCGCTTCTGTCACGACTGACGCGGCCGCGGTCGAAATTGCGCACCCAACGCCTTGGTGACCAATACCTATCACATTCCCCACTTTATCAAATTTAATACGGACAGTAATATCATCTCCGCATACGGGATTAAACTCCCGAGTTTCAATACCAAAGTCATCCAGCAGATTTTTATTTAGTGGGTGCCGGTTGAGTTCGAGGATGGTTTCTTTGTATAAATCTTCGATCATGTTAATCCAATTTGCTAATGAACGTCTTGTTTTTATTTTTCATATCCAAAAACCAAATCTCTTTCTGTGTTTGATAAACTACGATAATAAGTCCGAAGGTTGCGAATCCAAGCACATATGGCAGTGAAACGGCAAGGTGCGTTTTCCCAAAAAGGATTATTAATGTGTTAATAAGAATAAATAACAAGCGTATTTCTGTCGGACCAACACTAAGGTGAGAGATACGAAATTGATTTGACGCGGCGAATGCAAGATAGGAATTCACCATAAACGCACCAAAAATAGCGAAAACAAAGAAGTGAATCCACCGGGATTGATCCGGCAAAAGGAGCATATACCCAATAAGGATTGCGGCAAGAAAAATATAGTCCAAAAAGTGATCCATATAGTATCCCCACCGTATAAGCCCCTCCTGACGGAGTCTTCCTACTGCGCCATCTAAAGAATCTGTGAGCCATTGAAAAAATATGAACATCGACACCATCCAGAGCCACTGAATATTCATTGAACCAAAATAACTGAAAAGTACAACACCTATACTGATCGGAATGGAAAGCAAAGTGAGGTGGTGCGAGCGCAACCAAACCGGCACCCGAGGCGCGAGAAAAGAGATACAGGCTTGTTCAGGAGCGTGCAACAGTGATTTTCCGACTTTTTTATCGCCGCCAAAGGTTTGGGAAGTGTCCATAATAGAATAAAGTATATTGCCGCTAAAAAATCTTTTTTACTTCGCACAATGCGTGTATAAGCTCATCCACATCTTCTTTAGAATTATACATCCCAAACGATGCCCTCGTCGTTCCCGGCAAGCCTAAGTATTGCATGAGTGGCATGGTACAGTGGTGTCCGGCTCGGACAGCGACATTGTGTCGATCGAGAATCGTGGCGATGTCGTGCGGGTGGATATTGTTTAGAGTGAAGGAGATGACGCCTGTGCGATACAACGTACCCCTCTCCTTGTAGGAGAGGGTCTGGGTGAGGTCTCCAATTGGCCCAACAATACTTAGCCCCTCTATCTTCTCTAACTCCTGCAACGCATACTCGGTCAATTCTTCTTCATGTGATTTAATCACATCAAATCCAACCTTCCCGACAAACTGCACCGCTGCCGCGAGTCCAATCGCCCCGGCAATATTTGGCGTTCCTGCCTCAAACAGCCACGGCACATCATGCCACGTCGCTCTTTCAAACGTTACTTCCTTAATCATATCGCCGCCAAACAGAAACGGATCCAGCGCTTCCAATCGCTCACGTTTGCCATACACCACGCCAATTCCGGTTGGCCCGTACATTTTGTGTCCGGAAAATGCCAAAAAGTCACAATCGAGTTCTTTCACAGCAATTGGCATGTGCGCCACCGACTGCGCCGCGTCAACAATCGTCACCGCGCCCACCTTTTTTGCCAACGCAATGATTTCCTTCGCCGGGTTTATTGTCCCAAGCGTATTCGACACATGTACAAACGAAACAATTTTCGTATGTTCATCAATCGGCAAGTCTGAAGTCTGAAGTCTGAAGTCTGAAGTCAATTCAATGAATCTTATCTCAAACCCATATCTCTTACTCATCTCCTGCCACGGAATTAAATTCGCATGGTGCTCCATTCGAGTCAGAACCACATTATCCCACTTCTTCAATCCCCTGCCCAATGTCTGCGCCAGCATGTTGAGCCCCTGGGTCGTGCCAGAGGTAAAAAAAATCTCTTCAAACTCTGCGCCGATAAACCCAGCCACAACTTTCCGCGCGCTTTCATACATGTCAGTGGCTTCTTGGCTTAATTTGTACACACTGCGATGAATATTCGCCCGAAATTTTGTATAGTAAGCGTTCATGGCGTCGAGAACGACTTGTGGTGTTTGCGTCGTCGACGCATTATCAAGATAAACCAGATTTGGTTGGGTTTTAAAAATCGGAAAATCTTTTTTTATTTCTTCAATATTCATACAACGAAAATTTTTGTCACGTTCACCCCACCGCCCCCTCCATCTCCATCTCAATTAACTTATTCAATTCCAACGCGTACTCGAGCGGCAGTGCCTTCACAATCGGTTCGATGAATCCAGCGACCACGAGCGATGTCGCCTGTTCTTCGTTCAACCCTCGGCTCATGAGATAAAAAATCTTCTCCTCATCGATCCGACCGACGCGCGCTTCATGCGCCGCCGAGACGTCGTTGGTATCAATTTTGAGCATCGGATAGGTATCAGCTTTGGAATCCTCATCGAGTAGCAGCGCGTCACAGGACTGAAATGTATCAGCGCCCCTACCCTTCCTCGTAATCCGAACCAAGCCACGAAAAATAGCAGTGCCGCCGCCGACGCAGATCGATTTAGATCGAATCGTAGATTTTGTATATGGCGCCGCGTGAATGGCTTTTGCGCCCACATCTTGATATTGTCCGGGGCCGGCAAATGCCAAACCCAGATTGTCGGTTCGAGCGTAGGCTCCACGAAGAATTGAACACGGATAAAGCATGGTAACGCCGCTTCCCATATTCCCGGAAACCCACTCCATGATCCCATGCTCGTCCACGAGCGCGCGCTTGGTGTTCAAGTTATAGGTGTTTTTTGACCAATTTTCTATAGAATAATACCGCGCCCGCGCGCCTTTTTTGACAAAAATTTCAACACAACCGGCATGAAGCGAACTCGCATTGTATTTTGGAGCAGAGCAGCCTTCGATATAGGTGACCTCGGCGCCCTCATCGACAATAATCAATGTGTGTTCGAATTGCCCGCCACGCTCGGCGTTCATGCGAAAATAGGCCTGAAGCGGCAGTTCAACTTTCACGCCTTTTGGAATGTAAATAAATGTTCCCCCGCTCCAAACTGCCGCGTGGAGCATAACAAATTTGTGATCATTGATTGGCACACACTGCGTCATGAAATACTCCCGCACCATGTCCGGATATTTCTGTAATGCCACATCCATGTTTTCAAAAATGACGCCTTGCTTTTTTAGACTATCCTGAATGTGGTGATACACCACATCGGAATCATATTGCGCGCCAACGCCGGCTAAAACGGTTTTTTCCGCTTCTGGAATCCCAAGGCGATCGAAGGTGCGACGAATATCTTCCGGCACATCGTCCCAACTTTTCTTTTCTTCTGTCCCCGGGCGGACAAAATACACAATTTCATCAAGTTTCAAACCGCTCAAATCCGGTCCAAAGTGCGGCATTGGTGCCTCCTTATACAATGCAAACGCCTTCAGTCGTTTCTCAAGCATCCACGCCGGTTCATTTTTTTGCGCACTAATCTCGCGCACGACGGCTTCTGTAAGCCCTGGTGTCGCTTTGTAGGAAGAGCGA
>JAHFIC010000001.1:0-8517 GCA_023246555.1 Candidatus Magasanikiibacteriota bacterium | reverse complement strand
CCCATTATAAAGAATCTGCTCTTTCTCGTGATCTTTGGCGTCTTCGGCCAAGCGCTCCTCAACTACACGGCGCGCAGGGTCGGAATTGATCTGAACTCGAAGGGTGTCGGCATCTTCCTCGCGGTGTTCACAATTTCGGGCGTACCGATCTTCTTCTTCAGTGGCCGCCTCATTTGTGAGCTTAATCGGCGCATCTTCGAACGCGAGGAGTAATCCCTCAAGCCCCGCAGCTCTTTCACCACCCCGGGGAGATACCGCATCACGTACGCGATATCTTCCTTTTTTGTTTGCCGCCCCAATGTAAACCGTACCGTACTGCGCGCGTCTTTTTCTGACATCCCACAAGCGCGGAGAACATGGGACGTTTCATCTAATACCGATGCACACGCCGCTCCGCTTGCCGCGACAATGCCGTAGGCGTCGAGATAGAGCACCAGCGCTTCGGCTTCAACCCCTCGAAACGTTACGCTCAAATGATTCGGCAAACGATCTACTGGATGGCCGTTGAACTTAATTTCTGGAATCTTTTTCTGAATTTCTCTCCCGAAATAATCACGTAAATTCCCTAGTTTTAGATTTCTAGTTTTCCCGCCAGCTGACGGGACCCCGCCCAAGGCGGTGGCTTGTTTCTTCGTTACCAATTTCAACGCCTCCGCCAATCCAATTATTCCCGCCACATTCTCTGTTCCACTCCGTAAACCAAATTCCTGCCCCCCGCCTGAGATCATCGGCTCGATCGGCACACCGCGCCGTTTGTAGAGCATTCCAATACCTTTTGGTCCATATACTTTACTCCCATTTGCTGAAAGCAAATCCACATGCAGACGATCCACAAAAAGATCCAAATATCCGGCGGCCTGGCACGCATCCGTATGAAAATACGGGTACGGAGTTTTATGCCGCTTGCGCCACTTCAAAATTTCTCGTCCAATCTCGGCAATCGGCTGAATCGTTCCGATTTCATTGTTAGCGTACATGATTGACACCAGCACGGTATTTTTTTGAATCGCTTTTTGAACATCGTCAACCTTCACCCTTCCGTATTCATCAACCGGCAGATACGTCACCGTCCACCCTTTTTTTTCTAATTGCCTGATTGGTTCGAGCACAGCCGGATGTTCAATACAAGTGGTGATAATATGGCCATACGAGCTGACAGCTGTTCCCAGAATCGCCAAATTACACGACTCTGTCCCCCCGCTCGTAAAAATAATCATATCCGGCGGTGTGCCCATAACCGAGCCAAGAGATTCCCGGGCAGTGTCAATGGCTCGGCGAACGCGAACTGATGCGGCTGACAGACCAGATGGATTCGCGAATCCCCAACCCAAAAACGGTCGCATGGCTGAGAGCACCCTCTGATCAAGTGGTGTCGCCGCGGCATAATCAAGGTATACAAAACGGTTCTTTTGTGGTTTTTTCGGAAACGGCATGGACTTTTGTTATGGGAGAGCGTATCATAGCAAAAAAATGCACTTTTGTCTATGATAGCACAAAAAGAATGGAAAAGCCCGTGTCTTAGCAAAAAAATGCTTACAAAAGACATGCTGGAGCTCCATATTATTCGTCCGGAGAGTTTTACCTACGCCGCCGGACAATTTATTCAATTTGTTATAAAAAATGGCGACGAAACCGTCCTTCGCGCTTTTTCACTCGCTTCGCATCCCGCGCAACCCGACCTCGAATTCTCTACCAAACTCATCCCCGGCGGCCGCGCTTCCACGTTTTTTTCAAATTTGTCACCAGAGGACGAGGTAGTGTTTCAGGGTCCAAACGGCCGATTTATCTGTACAACCGAAAATCAACCACTCTCATTTATCGCAACTGGCGCCGGTATTGCGCCGATTTGGGGCATTATCACCGACGAACTCATGAATAAAAAAAATCCTCAGCCGATTCACTTCATTTTTGGCGTTCGGAGCGAAGCGGATATTTTCTGGAGTGAACGCCTGAACGCCCTTGCCAATGCTCATCCCAATTTTTCTTTCACAATAACGCTCTCCCAGCCAGAGGGTTCGTGGAGCGGAAAAACCGGCCGCGTGACGACACATGTGCATCTTTTACCTAAACACGGAAATTTTTATCTCTGCGGAAACCCCGATATGGTGAAAGACGCGCGCGCCACACTTCTCGAAAAAAATATCTCCCCAACAAACATTCACTTCGAAATCTTCTAGAATGGTAATGTCAAATTGACTCCGGATGATTGCTGTGCCATCGTCGCGGCTGGTGCCGGCTCGAAGTTCACCGCGAACGGCACGATCTCCCCCATAAGATTCGGATAATACAGCATCTTATTTTTCCTGCCATAATCATAAACTTCTTTTGTCACCCGGACATCCTGTTCGCAATATTTTTTTATCTCATCAATTCTTCCTTCTTTGTACCATTGCATTGCCTGGAGCCCATCCGCACTTTTTTCAATCTGGAGCGTCGCTTTGGCAATATCATTTAATTTGAACCGTGTACCGGTTGATTCTTTGATCACTTTGAGCAGGTCGAGGTGCGGCACGCGGGATAAATCTCCCTGATAATTCTGCTGTAAAATAGGCACATCGAAGTGCGCGCTATTGTAGCCGATAATGCGCTCGGCTCTCTCGAGAACCGGCCACAACTCGTGAAGCGTGTGCTCGTCGAAGGAACGATACCGGTCGTGTTCGTACTCGTACAAAGAGACAACGGTTACTTTCATTGTTGCGAGGTCGCGGATGTCACCGATGGTTTCAATATCAAAAATAACTTCGCGGGGCATAGTCTTCATGTCGCATGTATAAATTACTTCAACCCTAAAAGTTTATTGATATTCGGTTTATCAAAACCAATGATGATGTTCCCGTCAATATCAATCACCGGCACGCCCATTTGACCGGATTTTTTTATCATTTCCTGAGCTTTTTCCTGATCATCCGCAACGTTATAATCAGTATACGGAATCTGCTTCTCCGTAAAATATTCTTTTGCTTTTTTACACCACGGACATGTTGGGGTTGAGTACACGAGAACAGTTGCCATAAAAAAGATTAAAGTATTTAACACCAATAGTATAAAAGAACGTGTGGAAAAAGTAAACCTGTTGGTCACTGCTCTGCTAGACACCGTTCACGTCAAAGCGTTATACTATGGACGTATGTCACAAACAGCTGGCGCGCGCATGACGAATCGCATTCCCCGCGTTCACCCTACTCATACAATGAACGATATTCAACGACTGCTTCATAAACACAGTCGAAGTTTTGAAACAATTAATTATCTCTACGTTGTTGATGATGAGGAAAGACTTATTGGCGTTCTCTCCATCCGAGAACTCTACCATCATGAACCGACGATTCGCATTGGTGATGTCTGCGTAAAAGAAAACATTATTTCCTTGCATGTTGATACGCACCAAGAACGCGCGGCATACCTTTCTTTGCGACACAATTTAAAAGCCATCCCCATTCTTGATGCTGAAAAAAAACTTCTCGGCGTCATCCCCAGCGATACACTGCTGAAGATTCTATACAAGGAGACCCACGACGACCTCATGCGCATTGCCGGAGTCCAGCGTGGAGGAAGAGATGTCACGATTGATCACATTCTCAAAATTTCTCCATGGCGGTCAATGCTCCATCGCATTCCATGGCTCCTCTTTGGACTGATGGGTGGCCTCTTGGCAGCGCGGATCATTGGCGTCTTTGAGACAACGCTTGAAAAAAACCTCATTCTCGCGACTTTCATTCCCCTTATTGTGTATATGGGGGATGCTGTTGGAACCCAAATGGAGGCGTTTATGATTCGCGATTTGGCTCTTGAACGTTCTTTAAAATTTGGACGCTATTTTATGAAGCAAATGACCATTATTCTCTCGATGAGTCTTCTCTTCGGACTCCTTCTCCATGGGACTGCGCTTCTTTACTTCCATGAAGAACAGCTCGGCCTTATCCTTGGGTTATCGCTCTTTTTCGCAATGGCTTCCTCTGTCGTGACCGGCCTTTTTGTTCCGTTTCTTTTCAGCCGCATGAAACTTGACCCTGCAAACGCAAGCGGACCGATCGCAACCATTATTCAAGACATCATGAGCGTCACGATTTACTTCACCATCGCATCCTGGTTTTTAGGTTGACGGCTCGAAGAGGCCTTTGATACGATACAGGCCTCGTATGGGCAATCTCATTGACGGTCAATCTATCGCCGAACACCTGAATAAAATAAACGCCGCACGTGTGCGGCGACTTGGTGAAAAGAAAATTGTACCCTCTCTCGGCGTTGTGCTCGTGGGGGATCATGCACCTTCAAAAACGTATGTCAGAAAAAAGGGCGAAATGGCCAAAAATATTGGCATCCACTTTTCTCTTCATGAATACGCCTCAGACATTCACACAACGCCACTCATCGAAAAAATTAAAAGCCTTCAAGACGATGCAGATCTTTCCGGCCTCATCGTCCAGTTGCCGCTCCCCAAACAGATTGACACGAATGCCGTTTTAAATTCTCTTCGGCCTGATATTGATATTGATTGCTTGACCAATGAAAATATCGGAAAGCTGGTCATGAACACGCATCGTGTCGCGCCGCCGACCGCACGCGCGGTTCTTCGCATCCTTGAGCATCTCAATATAGAACTGATAGGGAGAGAAGTCACGATTCTCGGAGCCGGACCGCTGGTAGGGAAGCCCCTAGCGATCATGATGATGAACGCGCGCGCCAGCGTCACGGTCTGCAACAGCGCGACAAAAGACATCGCCGCAAAGTGCCGTTCGGCGGAAATCATCGTCACTGGGGTAGGAAAAAAACATCTACTCACCGCAGATATGGTATCGCCTCAGACAATCGTCATTGACACCGGTGTTTCATTTGAAAACGGAAAAATGTACGGCGACGTAGATGTTGAAAACATAAAAGACATTGCTTCTTGGGTCACTCCAACCCCGGGCGGTGTTGGTCCGATCACGATCGCTGAACTCCTGTCGAATACCATCACCTGTGCCGAGACGCTCTATGCCCACCAATGACAGCCGGATTACCATCGTTGTCGGCGCGCAGTGGGGTGATGAGGGCAAGGGAAAAATCACTGACTATATCGCGTCGAGTGTTGATTATGTCGTTCGCTTCCATGGCGGGAATAACGCCGGACATACGATTGCCGTCGGCGACAAAGTGTACAAACTTCACCTCATTCCCTCCGGCGTGCTCTACCCTCATGCCACGTCTGTCATCGGCACCGGTGTTCTCATAGATCCCAAGGTGCTTTTGGAAGAACTGGAAGGACTCAAAACTCAAGGCATCGGGCCAAAACTCAAAATCAGCGAGCGAGCGCATGTCATTATGCCCTATCACATTGCCATGGACAGCGTGTTGTCCGGGCATCAAGGCGCCTTGGCCGCCGGCTCAACCAATCGCGGCATTGCTCCGGTGGCGGCAGATAAAATGTATCGTCATGGTATTCGCGTGGGAGATCTTCTCGAGCCAGAATTATTCCGAGAAAAACTTGCCAAGAGCTACGCATTTAGTGTTGGAATTATTACGAAAGTATTTGGAGGAACGTTTGACCAAACACTGGATACTATTTTTGAAACATACAGCGAATACGGCCGCGCGCTTGCTTCTTATGTCACTGACACAGAGCAAATTATGGCCAGCGCGGTGCGGGATGGCCGTCATATTCTTTTTGAAGGCGCGCAAGGTATGTCGCTTGACCCGGATCATGGCATGTACCCGCACACGACGAGCACAAATAATGTTTCTATGTACGCGGGCGTCGGCGCCGGCGTTTCGCTGTATAATATCCCCGCGCGCATCGTCGGCGTCGTCAAGGCGTATGTGAGCCGTGTTGGCGTTTCTCCATTTGTGACTGAATTAGAAGAAAATGAGGCAAACATACTCCGAGACAAAGGCAATGAATATGGCACGACGACGGGTCGGCCACGACGTGTTGGCTGGCTTGATTTAGTCCAAGTCCGACAAAGCGTTCGACTCTCTGGTCTTACGGAAATCGCACTCACAAAACTCGATATCCTGGCAGGATATAAAGAGATTCCCATCTGCACTGCCTACGATATCGATGGGGTACGTTACACGGAAATGCTGGCAAGTCTAGAAAAAATGCGCCGAGCAAAGCCCATATACACAACACTTCCCGGATGGAAAAATTTTTCAAAAAACGACTCAGCGCTTCAAGCATATATTGACTGTGTAGAGAAGGAAACCGGGTGCCGTGTCAGCCTGATTTCCTACGGACCAAGACGTGAAGAGACGATTCTTCTATGAAGTCCGCCTCTGAAACAATTGATTTTATCGCGCTCTCGCCGGAAGATATTAAAAAAAAACTGCGTGAACTTTGTATTGCCTTAACGCCAGATGAAGCGATAAAAATCCAAAAAGAAATTTTGAAACGGCCGCCATCAATTCCCGAATGCATTCTTTGGTCAATTCAAGGATCGGAGCATAGCTCATACAAAAGCAGCCGCGAGCATCTCAAACAATTCGTCACAAATGGAGACGCTGTCATTTTAGGCCCTTCGGAAGATGCTGGCATCGTGGCTATTGCAATCGATAAGCAAGGACACCGTTATGGCATTGTTGTCTCCCACGAATCCCATAATCACCCATCCCAAATTGTGCCGTATGAAGGCGCGGCGACTGGCATCGGGGGCAATGTGCGCGATGTTTCTTGTATGGGAGCAAAGGTCATTGCAAATGCGGACCCGCTTCGTTTTGGCGATCTTCAAAAGAATACATCAATACAGATTCATGACGGAGTCGTTTCCGGCATCGCCGGCTACAGCAACCCTATCGGCGTCCCAACTATCGCTGGCGATGTCTATTACGATGAAACATACAATGGAAACTGTCTAGTTAATGTCGTATCATTAGGGGTGCTACGCGAAGATGAAATTATCCATTCAAAAGCACCAAAAAACGCTGTTGGGTATCACTTTATTCTCGTCGGAAAACCGACGGATAACAGCGGCTTTGGCGGGGCCTCGTTTGCCTCGCTCACACTGAAACATGAAGAAAAGGAGCAAAACCGCGGCGCGATCCAGGAGCCGAATGCGTTTTTAAAACGGCATCTGTTGAAAGCGCATTACGCGCTGTTTAAAATTTTAAAAGAAAAAGATCTTATCTCAAAAGTCGGATTTAAGGATCTTGGCGCTGGCGGTATCGCTTGCGCATCGGTTGAATTAGCGGAAAGCGGCGGCTATGGCGCAGAGGTGAATCTTGATCTCGTTCCGCTCGGCATGGAAAATCTCCATCCGGCAGTCATCTTGTGCTCAGAAACTCAAGAACGATACATGTGGGTAGCGCCGCCAGATGTCGCGCCGCTCATCCTTGAGCATTACAACACGACATTTGATCTTTCTCATATCGCCGCTGGCGCCAAGGCGGCAATCATTGGAAAAATCAGGGAAGATGGCGAGTATATCGTAACGGCCGGCGGAAATGAAATCGTCCATGCACCGGCATCTCTTATCACAAAAGGGCTCGTATACCAACGCCCGACAGAACAACCAATACGATCATTTTTAGAGCCCGATATTAAAGAGCCAAAGAACTATCACGAAACATTTAAAAAAATTATCGCGCATGAAAACGTGGCTTGCCGAGCTCCGGTGTATGAGAAGTACGACAAACAAGTGCAGGGAGGTACCATCATCGAACCCGGGGACGGAGACGCCGGGGTGATTGCTCCATTTCTTGACGAGCGCTATCCGGAAGAACTCCGACATATCGGCGTGGCACTGACCGTAGATCAAAACCCACGGTATTGTCGAATTGATCCATACTGGGGTGCGGTGAATGCCATCGTCGAAGCCGCGCATAATATCGCAGCTGTTGGAGCCACACCAATCGCCGCGACCGACTGCTTGAATTTTGGCAATCCGGAAAAACCGGAACAGATGTGGGATTTTGTCGAAGGCGTGCGCGGCGTGGCAAATGCGGCAAAACACTTGGGCATTCCGATTATTTCCGGCAATGTCTCACTGTACAATGAATCCAACGGGAAACCCATTGCACCATCTCCGATTATTTCCTGCATTGGCAAAATGAATAATGTTGCACATGCCACAACCATGCATTTCAAAAAATCGAATTCGCTTCTTTTTCTTCTCGGTGAACGAAAAGATGAATGTGGTGGAAGCGTGTATTATGCGCTGTCCGGGGTCTTGGGATCACGAATCCCAAAGCCAGATATGAGCGAGGTGGAACACCGCATCTCTGCACTCCACGAGCTTATTCAGAATGGTGTGGTGCTTGCGGCTCACGACATCTCCGATGGCGGAGTGGCTGTGACGCTGGCGGAGATGAGTTTTCAAAACGAAATCGGGTGCGATGTACTCATCGAAGGCAAGCTTCGCCCAGATAAACTTCTCTTCAGCGAATCTGGGGGGTTTGTGATTGAGATTCCGGAAGAGCACGCGCAGGCGGTCATCAGCCAGCTCCGGAACGCCCATACCCCCTGCTCCTATATCGGCACGACAACAAAAGAAAAACGTTTACGAATGAATGGATTGATCGATGTCGGATTAGAGGAGGCAA
>JAHFIC010000016.1:7247-16832 GCA_023246555.1 Candidatus Magasanikiibacteriota bacterium | reverse complement strand
CCAAAAATCTGATTACCAGAAATAAAACGCTGAAGATTCGCAGCGTTCACTCCTGGCACGGGAATATGGGCAGTCACGCGAAAAATCGCAAGCGCAATCAAAACAAAAAGCAGCTTACTTCTTACGTCGCGGATAGACCAAATACGACGAAATTTTTCCCACATAAACATTCGGGCTTTCAGCTATCAGCGTTCGGCTGTCAACTGATTGCTGAGAGCCGACCACTGAATGCCATTTTAAAATAACACTTTTCCGCCCGCTTTTTCAATTGCGGCAATGGCGTTTTTTGATGCAAAAATTCCCTGAAGCTGTATTTTTTTAGCGCATGCGCCGTTTCCAACAATTTTCACACCCTTCTCCACAGTATGAATAACACCACGCTCTTTGAGGAACGCCGGTGTAACCACAACACCCTCCTCGGCAACGCGAACCAGCGTCTGAAGCGTCACGACTTCTTTTTTTGGCACACGACTATTGAAGCCGCGCAATTTTGGAACTCGAGCGAGGATTCTTTTAAACGGAAGAAGCGACGTGCGGCTCTTTCCGCCCGTTCTTGCGCGCTGGCCTTTTGTTCCGCGTCCGGCCGATTTTCCGCGACCAGACCCATGACCGCGGCCCAGACGTCTCGTACCTTTCCTGGCGCCAGCTGCCGCATGGATTGTGTGTGGAGCAAGTGTCATACGAGTTTGGCTTTGAGTTCTTCTTCCTTGAGCACATCGACATCAACAGACTTCGGTACTGGAAGCTCATCGATGTTCACCGCAACGATGGGCTCCTCATTTTCAGCGATTGCCCGCTTTTTTACCTCTTGAAACGAAGAGAGCGCCGCAAAGGCAGCTTTCAAATTGGTAATTTTATTATTCGTCTTCGAAAGAATTTTTGCCGATGCATTTGGCACACCAGCTAAGTTAAGCAGCACGCGAACCGAACTCCCGGCAATAATTCCCGACCCTCGTGGCGCTGGTTTAATCATGACACGACCGGCTTTATATTTTGCCTCAACGCGGTGCGGCACTGTTTCTTTGACGAGTGGTACGCGAATCATGTTTTTCTTTGCCTGATGCAATGCCTTACTGACGGCAAGCTGGACATCGGCGCCTTTTTCAATACCGTACCCAACCCGGCCACGACGATCGCCAATCACGATGCACGCGCGAAAATTCATGTGTTTGCCGCCTTTCGTGACGCGTGTCACGCGGGCAAGGTCAATAATCTCCTGATCAAATTCAGGCTTCTCTCGTTTTCCCATACCTCCCGGCCCACGGCGTCCCCCACGACCTCTGCCATCCCGTTTTTCTTTAGAATCAAATGCCATACATTGAGATATTTTGGTATTTAAAACTGAAGTCCGCCACCACGAGCGCCATCGGCAAATGCGGAAACACGGCCGTGATAGCGATATCCGCCACGATCAAACACCACGTGCGTTATCTGTTTCGCTTTCGCCTTCTCAGCAATCACTTTTCCCAAAAGAAAGCTGGTGGCCACTTTTCCTTTCCGGCCTTCCGCGTCTCCCGTCAGCTTCTCTTTCGCGTTCACAGATACGAGCGTTTTACCGTCCGTATCATCAATAATTTGCGCAAATAAACCACGCAGGCTTCGATACACAGAAAGACGCGGGCGCGACCCTGTGCCAACGACTCGCGCACGCACCCGTTTATGGCGTTGTATTTGTCTCTTTCGTTTTGTAAAAATCTTTTTCATATCATCACTTATGCCCCCGCTTTTGTTGCGGTCTTGCCAGCTTTTCTCCGTATCACCTCATCTATGTACTTAATTCCTTTTCCTTTATACGGCTCCGGTTTCTTGATGTTTCTCACGGCAGCGGCCGTGCGTCCTAAAAGTTCCTTATCGACGCTTTCAAGTGTGATCACGTTTTTTTCCACTGACGCGACAACTGTCGCTGGCAGAACGAAGGCTACCGAATGGGAAAATCCAACCTCAAACTTCAAATCTTTTCCTTGCATGGCCACTTTGTACCCCACGCCGTTGATTTCCAGCTGCTTGCGGAATCCGGATACGACGCCCGTGACCATATTCTTCAGATGGGAACCATACGTCCCCCACAGCGACCGCTCACGTTTGTCTTCTTTGTGGACGACATCTACATGAAGCGTCGCGCCGTCATTCACGATGGATACCCGGGGATCACACGGCCGTTCCACGATACCCTTTGGTCCTTTCACGCGAATCATGCCATTCACCACCTCAACCGTAACGCCAGATGGAATAACGATAGATTGTTTGCCGATACGTGACATACTAGTATACAGAACAAATGACTTCTCCGCCCACCCGTTCTTTCTTTGCCAGCTTATTCGTCATAAGACCTTTGGATGTCGAAAGAATGGCAATACCATACCCATTGACGACCGTTGGTATTTCTTCCGCGCCACGATAAACGCGAAATCCTGGTTTACTTTCCCGTTTCAATTCATGAATCACGGGTTCTTTCCCGCGATACTTGAGCGCCACGCGAATAATCGGACGATGAGGAACTTCCTCAACCGTGGTGATGTCGCCCACGTAGCCTTCAGTCTGCAAAATATTGAGAATGTTCAATTTCAATACCGACCGAGGAATATCCACCGTCTGTTTCCCCGCGCGCGAAGCATTCCGAATGCGTGTTAACATGTCTCCTATTGGATCAGTCATCATAAAATATTACCAGCTTGATTTGCGAACTCCCGGAAGCTTGCCTTCATTGGCCAACTCCCTAAAACAAATACGGCATAAATTAAATTTCCGCATAAACCCGCGCTTGCGGCCGCACTTCCAGCACCGACGAACAATGCGCGTGGTAAATTTTGGCTTTCGATTCGATTTTGCAATTTGTCCTTGTGTTGCCATAAAAACAATAGATTACTTTTCCCGAAATGGAAACCCAAGTGCTGTCAAAAGCGCCAGGCCTTCCTCTTTATTCCGAGCGCTCGTCACAACGGTTATCTCCAAGCCGTAAAATCGATCTGTGAAGGACGTAGTGACTTCGGGAAACGCGACCTGCTCTTTCAGCCCTATCGTGTAATTGCCGCCTCGATCAAAACTTTTTCGGGAAAGTCCGCGAAAATCGCGTACCCGAGGCAGAGCAATATGAATAAACTTATACAAAAAATCGTACATCCGCGCGCCCCGCATGGTCACCGATGCGCCGATTGCCTGACCCTCACGAATTTTGAAATTAGAAATGGATTTCTTTGCCGCATTGTGCACGGGCTTTTGTCCGGATATGAGCGTCATGGTCTTCTCGATGTGTTCCACATAAGCTTTATCTTTCACATTCTTCCCATAGCCAATATTCAACACCACTTTAAGGACACGCGGGACCTGCATGCGATTCGTGTACCCGAACTGTTTCATGAGTGACGAGATAGCGTCTTTTTTATATTGTTCGTAGAGCGGAGAGATCATATTATTCAACAAACGAACCGCTGACCTTCGCGATGCGTTTTTTCTCTTTTCCTTCTTTTCTATACCCGACACGTGTCGGCTTCTTACTTGACGGGTCAATAAGCATGACATTGCTCATGTGGAGCGGACTGGCAAGCTCGATCACTTGCCCTTTATCCCCCCGCTTTCCTGGACGAAGATGTTTTTTGCGCATGTTCACGCCTTCAACAACCACATACGCATCACCACGATCTTTGCGCGTGAGAACCTGAATCACCTTGCCGGTCTTTCCTGCATCGCGTCCAGTCAATACCTTTACGTTGTCACCTGTTTTAATCTTCATAAGACTTCCGGAGCCAAAGAAATAATCTTCTGAAACCCCTTGGTTCGAAGCTCTCTTGCCACTGGTCCAAAAATACGGGTCCCTTTTGGTTCTTTCGTCTTTTTGTCTACGATCACCGCGGCATTTTCGTCAAATCGGATATAGGTACCGTCTGGTCTTCGTGTTTCTTTGTGCGTACGAACAATCACTGCGTGGACCACTTCAGATTTTTTTATGAGACCCCGCGGCACTGCTTCTTTGACAGCGCAGGTAACGATATCTCCAAGTCTCGCGTATCGCTTTTTATACCCTCCAAGCACGCGAATACACATGAGCTTTTTTGCTCCGGTATTATCAGCGACCTGCAGTATGGAACGATGCTGGATCATATGTTTATTCAATAGCGGTGCCAAGCGTTGCCGAGGATAGCACACGAACCAACCGCCACCGTTTGGTTTTTGATATCGGTCGGCATTCTTCAAAAACCACGACATTGCCCAGAGCCGCATTGCCTGTTTCATCATGCACGGCGTACTTCTTACTCACCGCATATTGCTTCCGATACTTTGGATGCATTTTTAGTGATTTCGTACGCACATGAATCGTTTTATTCCCACCCAAAGAGACGACCTCACCCCGAAATTGCCGACGAAGGGAGACTGGTGTATTCGCTGGTTGTGTCTGAGACTGTTTCATAAAAAATTATTGTTTCGCTTCGCGTGCTTTCATGACCGTCAATATGCGGCTAATGATTTTTTTTGTTGCCTGGAACAGGTGTGTCTTTTTTAACTGCGCCTCTCGAGCTTGAAAACGAAGCGACTGAAGCTCTGCGCGTTTCTCGTGCAAGAGTTCTCTAAGCTCCTTTTCCGGCAGGTTGTTGATATCAACAAAATCCATACTTACTGGTTATTTCTGAACAAATGTGGCCCGTACTGACAACTTGTACTTTGCGGCGATGAGCGCCGCACGCGCATCCACAGCTGAAATACCATCCATTTCAAAAAGCATTGTCCCTGGCTTGACCGTCGCCACATAGTGATCCGGAGAACCTTTTCCGCCGCCCATCGGTAGTTCATTCCCTTTCTTGGTAATCGGCCGATCCGGAAAAACGCGAATCCAAATCTTTCCTCCGCGCTTGACATAGCGTGTGAGAACCCGACGCGCCGCCTCAAGTTCACGACTGGAAAGCCAACCGTGACTTGTCGCGCGCAAACCAAAGCCGCCAAACGCCAGCGTATTGGTGCGAGTGGCAACGCCGACATTGGCACGGCGAGGATAATGCCATTTTCTGTGTTTTACCTTGCTGGGCAACAACATACGCTATTTGGCAAATATATCTTTTCTCCCAAATATCTCTCCGTGATAAATCCACACTTTGATGCCAATCTTTCCGTAAATGGTATACGCCGGAAGCGCTGCGTACTCCACGTCGCTCCGAAGGGTGATAAGCGGTACGGATCCGGCGGACATTTTTTCCCTTCGCGCAATTTCAGCGCCATTCAAACGACCCCCCATGGAAAGTTTCACGCCTTTGGCGCCCGCCTTCATCACCCGTTCAATCGATTGCTTCATGACGCGGCGAAATGGAATGCGGCGTTCAATTTCTGCAACCATGGTCTGTGCGACAACCTGCGCAGATAGGGCTGGCGATCGCACTTCTTGAATATTCAACTTCACTTTTGTGGACATTTTCAAAAACTTTCGTTCTATTTCTTTCCGCACGTCTTCAAGACCCGCCCCGCCGCGACCAATAATCACTCCCGGCTTTGCCGCAAAAATCGTCACGGTGAGATTTTTTGGGCTGCGTTCAATACCAATCGTGTCGATATGCGCATCTTTGAATTTTTTTATTAAAAACTCACGGATACGAACATCCTGCTCGGCATACACCGCATAATTTTTGGCAGAAAACCAACGAGAATCCCAGGTGTAGATAACTTGCGTGCGGTGAATTTTCGGATGTACCTTGTGACCCATAGAATTGAGAATCTAGAAAATATAATCTAGAATTATTTTTTAACCTTTTGTTCTTTGATCTCACCCGATAAGGTGACAGTAATGTGTGAGGTTCGCTTTCGAATCGGCGCCGATCGGCCCATGGCACGCGGAGTTGCCCGGTACAAAATAGGTCCGCCATCAACAAACGCATCCCGAATCACGAGCGACGCTTCAATCATATCATGATTGTGCATGGCGTTGGCCGCGGCTGACTGAATCAGCTTGGCAACCGGCCTCGCGCCGACTTTTTTTGAAAATCGCAATTCTGTGAGCGCCTGGGTCACCGTCATGCCGCGCACCAAATCAATAAGCAACCGAACCTTTCGGGGGCTCATGCGCAAGTATCGCAATTTTGCTGTTGTGGTCATCATTGCCATATATCGATATTTCGATATGTCGTTATAGTGCAGAATTACTTCTTTGCTGGCGTTTTTGCCGCCACCACCGGCGCTGGAGCGGCCCCAGCCGCCGCGGCCTTTTCTTGTTCTTTTTGCATCTTTCCACCGTGCCGGATAAACTTTCGCGTCGGTGAAAATTCGCCCAATCGGTGGCCGATCATATTTTCATCGACAAGAACGCTCAAAAAATCTTTTCCATTGTGCACTAAAAACGTCATACCAACCATGTCTGGCGTAATCGTCGAGGCGCGCGCCCATGTCTTAATGGGTTTGCGATCTTTTGTAGACCGAGCTCGCGCCACTTTTGCTGCGAGCTTTTCGTTAACGAATTGTCCTTTTTTCAAACTTCGTGACATAGCAACAACTTAATCTTCCCCCTTTTTCTTTCTGCGCTGAATAATAAATTTATTGCTCCAATTTTTTTCTTTTCTGGTTTTTACTCCGCGCGCCTTCTTGCCCCACGGTGTCTTTGGGCCGCCTTTTAAGCCGATAGGACTATGCCCCTCACCACCGCCGTGCGGGTGATCCACCGGGTTCATGTTTTTTCCTTTCACGCGCGGGCGAATGCCGCGATGGCGCATGCGCCCGGCTTTTCCGTAACGTACCAATTGGTAATCAGCATTGCCAACACGTCCAATGGTCGCCATGCAACTGTCCGCCACCAATCGCACTTCTCCTGACGGAAGGCGGAGCTGTGCGTAACCGCCTTCAAATACCTGAAGTTGAGCAGATGCGCCAGCGCCGCGTGCCAATTGACCGCCCTTTCCCGGTGTCAACTCCACATCGTGAACAAACAAACCGACAGGAATATGCTTGAGCGGCATGCGGGTGCCGAGATTGGCTTCTATTTTTTCTTTTGACGATACAACCGTATCACTCACGCGAAGACCTTCCGGCGCAATAATATATGACTGTACGCCATTGTCGTACTGGAGAAGAGCGACTCTTGGTCCCCGGTTTGGATCATATTCAATCGCAGATACTTTCGCGGGGATATTGTGCAGTGACCGATTGAAATCTACCAGCCGATATCGCTGTTTTGCCCCACCGCCCTGATGCCGCACGGTGATGCGGCCTGAATGATTTCTTCCGCTATGCTTCTGCAATGTCATGACGAGCGATTTTGTCGGGCGTGTTTTTGTGATATCGGAAAAATCTTGAACGCTGGCTTTGCGTCTGCCGGCAGATGTTGGATTGTATACCTTTATTGACATATTGATAGGTTCGAAATTTGGCGTTACACGCTTTCGTGTATACGAAGCGATTGTCCTTTTGGAACCGTCACAATCGCTTTCTTGATATCAGACCGTTTTCCAGAAAAACGACCCACGCGAACATTTTTACCTTGAACGCGCATCATCCGCACAGTACACGGGGTGACGCCATACACATCTTTCACTGCTTGGCGTACGGCGTGCTTTGTCGCGTGATCTGCCACGATAAACGTATACTTCTGAAACGCTTCCTGCACGGTTGTTTTTTCGCTTACATGAGGAAAGAGCAACACCTGATGCGCCAGGCTCGACATGGGAAGTGCTTTTTTCTTTTTTTCAACCACAGGAGAAACGGCCTCTGACTCAACGAGTTTGGGCGCGTTTTTTTTGACGCCGCTAATTTTTTTCTTTTTCCATGAATCAAAAAGTCCCATACGCCTTAGACGTTAGCACGACTGGCAGACAGCCGTTTCTCGAGTGCCGCTACCGCGTCTTTCGTTGCAAGAATATACTGGTGTTCTAAAATATCTCTCACACTCACATCTGCGGCCTGCGCCACATCAACGCGCGGGATATTTCGTGCCGCCCGCTTCATGGTTTCATCTTTAGCAGCCGTAACAATAAGGGTCGATTTTGTGTTGCCAAAAATTGCCGTGCGCAGTGCCGAGACTGTCTTGGTTTTTCCATCCTGCGGCGGGGTTTCGAGTGCGATGAATCGCTCTTCTCCAACACGGGATGACAAACACATGCGAAGCGCTGTTTGGCTCATTTTCTTGTTGATTTTTTGTTTGTAATTTCTTGTGGACAATGGTCCGAATGTCACACCGCCGCCTTTCCAGATGGGAGAACGAATAGAGCCATGACGAGCGCGGCCAGTCCCCTTTTGCTTCCACGGCTTCTTGCCACCGCCAGAAACATCGCCCCGGTCTTTTGTGTGCGCCCATGATATGCGAGCATTCGCCATCATAGCCGTATACACCTGATGCACGACTGCCTGTTTCACTGGCACGCCAAACACGGCATCGAGAACGTCACAAGCGCCTGTCTTTTTTCCTTCTGCGTTGTAGAGAGGAATTTTTGCCATAAATATTTATGCCTGAACAGGCGTAATTGCTTCTTGGGTGATTTCTTGCGGTACTGAGGCAACCATCTCTGATTCTGGGGAAAGAACCGGGGTGTCAATTTCAATTGTTCCGGTGCTGGTTGAAATAAGAAGCAGCGATCCATATGCTCCCGGCAATGCCCCCTTGATATACAAAGTATTCGTTGTCGGATCCACCTGGATAATTTCAAGATTTTTAATGGTCACGCGGTCCGATCCCATATGCCCGCCCATGCGAACATTTTTAAACACCCGCTGAACTCCGCCGGCGCCAATCGTTCCCGGCATGCGCAAATTATCTTTATGACCATGAGTTTTCGGACCTCCGCGAAATCCATGACGTTTCACCACCCCCTGAAACCCCTTTCCCTTCGACCAACCAATCACTTGAACAATATCACCGGGCGCGAATGTCTTTACGGTAAATGTATCACCGCGCTTGACTGTCGAGGTATTCGATTCACGGACATCACGCAAGTGCCGCACCAAAGTCAAACCATGAAGATGCCCCTGCTCGGCTTTAGACATACGGAACTTTTTTTGTTCTCCATACCCAATCTGAATCGCATCCACACCATCGTTTCCTTTGGTTTTAACCTGTGTAACTATACAGGGGCCGGCAGAAACTTTTGTGACGGGAACAACCGCCCCGTCTGGACGGAATACTTGAGTCATGGTCAATTTTGTACCAAGGATACACTTCATACAAAAAACTAGAAGCAGTTACCAAGAATTATTTCTTCGTCGCTGCTTCTAGCCTTATAGGGGAAATTCCGCTCTATGTGGCTCAAAAACTGATTTTCAATATTACCTCTCTAGAAAAATCGCTGCTGTTCCCCAGATGTTTTTCGACAGAATCTTATCTGGTATACGTGAGCGATAGTTACGCCAATACTCTACTCCACGCTGGACTATCTTGTCAAGCGTACGCACCACATACGCCTTAAACCATCTTAATTTCGACATCCACTCCACTTGGCAGGTTCAAATTCATAAGCGCATCAATGGTTTTTGGGTTTGGATCGAGAATATCGATAAGACGCTTATGCACGCGCATTTCAAACTGCTCCTGAGCGGTTTTTTTGATAAAGGTCGACCGATTGACGCTGAATTTCTTTTTTGCGGTGGGGAGCGGTACCGGGCCGACAACTTCCGCATTGTTGC
>JAHFIC010000016.1:0-7237 GCA_023246555.1 Candidatus Magasanikiibacteriota bacterium | reverse complement strand
GCTGTATCAATGATTGTCTTTGTCGCAGCATCAATAATCTTGTGATCGTACGCTGATATCTTCACGCGGATTTTTGTTCGCACTTGCTCGCTAGCGACTTGCGCGGTAGCTTTCTTTGTTTTTGCCGATACGGTTTTGGTTGTCATAAAATGAAAAAAGAACATGCCACCCCCCGCGAAAAGCGGGGGGTGGCAACAGAATAATTATGCAATAATTTTTGTCACGACTCCGGCGCCGACCGTTTTGCCTCCTTCGCGGATGGCAAAACGCATCTTCTCTTCCATGGCAACCGGCACGATAAGTTTGATTTTGAGTTGAATCGTGTCTCCTGGCATGACCATTTCAGAACCTGCCGGCAATGTTACTTCACCTGTCACATCAGTGGTGCGAATGTAAAATTGAGGTTTGTATCCGGTGAAAAATGGCTTGTGACGGCCACCTTCTTCCTTCGTCAACGCATAGACCTCCGCTTCGAATTCTGTATGCGGTTTGATTGAACCGGTTTTGGCCAAAACCATACCGCGTTCCACATCCTCTTTCTTCGTACCACGGAGAAGAAGGCCGGCATTGTCGCCTGCCTGACCTTGATTCAAGGTCTTATTAAACATTTCAACTCCGGTAATCGTTGTTTTTGTGGTATCGCGCATGCCGACCATTTCTATTTCATCACCGATTTTGATAATCCCGCGCTCAATCCGACCAGTCACAACCGTACCACGACCTTCAATGGAGAAGACATCTTCCACTGGCATGAGGAATGGCTTGTCCAAATCACGCTTTGGCTCTGGAATGTATTCATCAAGCGTTTTCAAAAGATCCAAGATTGGCTTTGCCGCGACCTCATCGCCGGGATTTTCAAGCGCTTTCAGCGCTGAGCCGCGAATGATTGGCGTCGTGTCGCCTGGAAAATCATACTTCTTCAAGAGATCGCGAATTTCTTCTTCAACCAGATCAATAAGTTCTGCGTCAGACACCTGATCGACTTTGTTCAAAAAGACAATAATATATGGAACACCGACCTGACGAGCGAGAAGAATATGCTCGCGGGTTTGCGGCATTGGACCGTCTGCCGCTGACACAACAAGAATAGCGCCGTCCATCTGTGCCGCACCAGTGATCATGTTCTTCACATAGTCAGCATGCCCCGGACAGTCGACGTGGGCGTAGTGCCGATTCGTGGTTTCATATTCGACATGCGATGTATTGATAGTGATACCGCGCGCTTTTTCTTCTGGCGCGTTATCAATTTCATCAACGCTTTTCGCTTGTGCGATAAATCCATGCGCCGCGGCAACCTTCAAGATGCTCGCGGTGAGCGTGGTCTTGCCGTGATCGACGTGACCGATAGTGCCGACATTCACATGCGGCTTGGTCCGTTGAAACTCTGCCATACATGATACTTCCCCGCACTGCCCTAAAGTGGTCAAGGCAGATTTGTTGTCCAGCGGGTTTTTTTGAATAAAAAGATACAAAAAGTGGTATGAAAATACCGGTCGGGAGTATATCGGAAAGCCCTTAGGTCGTCAAGTGCGCACCTTGGGGACAATCCTACACGATTGGTTCTTCGTAAAATACCGGTTCATCCGGGATCCCATCTTTGTTTGATTTTTCCACAATGTCTTTCCGTTCTTCTTCGGCGTCTTGCATTGCTTCTTTACCATCTTCAGAGATACTTGGCATCGAATCGTTCCAATCCCCGTACCGATCTGAAAGCACACGCTCCGTACTATGCCAATTCGAGATATCTTCTTCTGACACCCCATCACCACCTTCTTCCCAGACACTCACAGCATCTTTGCCAAAAACCAAACCCTCATATGCATCTATCCCAAGAATAACCACGTCGCGGCCATTCACTGGATCATGAACGATTAAACGGTCACCCGTGCGTTGAGAAAGTCGGATAAGACGATCGAAGGACATAACGTAGCTTATTAGGCAATTTCCCACTAGCTAAAAAGCTAGTACGTGAGCATTGTAGCGAGCATCTTTCAGAGAGTCAAGAGCTAAAAAAACAAACACCCCCACTCAGTGGGGATGTTTGTTTTTTGAAGTTCACCGTAAGAATGTGACAAAAACGAAGAGACGTCGTATTCAGATGTTCAGAATTTAATCCCGATGAGGAATCTCGTTCTGATGTTTCCCCGCATTCCTGCGGGGTGTACTCCAGAAAGGAGGTGATCCATCCCCAGCTTCCGCTAGGGATGCCTTGTTACGACTTCGCCCTGATCATTGACCCTGCCTTAGTCCCCCAAATGGGAGCCGTTGGGCATTGCCAACTTTCGTGGCGTGACGGGCGGTTTTGGAATCATGAATCATGTCCCACACCACCGGACGAACGGTTTTCCCGTATCCTGGCGGTTTCCATCGGAGCATCAAAAGTTGCACTATAGTTATGCTTTTTGCCGAACTTTCGCATCTCATTACGCAATACTTGTATCCGCACGAATCCGGCATCAGTCAAATGTTCTTTCCGTCGGATTGCAAAAACAATCTCTCGAAATAACACATATACCTTTGCTTTCTTCGCTTGCAGAGGATTCTGATCAAGAAAAGGAAATAATTTTTCCACCATCTCGCGCGTACTGGTTACTTTGAATTTAGCGTGCGGAAACCATCCATATCGCTCGTACGAACAATCATAGATCTTTCCACACCCAATCGTAGCAACAATTCGTTCGAGAATTTCCCGATCATCCGCGCGGAGCTCTATTTCAAACTCCGGCTTTATTTCGATGCCGCTTTTCAATGTCTTGTGGTGATTGATGCTCACCGAAAAAGACCCTTCGCCATCGATAAATCCACTGACATACTGCGGATGCAACATTTCCAGATGAATTTGTTCCTTCCCAATCGGCTCCGCCAATTTCGGATTTCTCTGAAACGGCCGCCGCTTGGTACTACGAACTCTGCTGACTTCTTGCATAGCATTTGATGGGATTGCTCCCACTCATATCTCGGGGCTAGTTTACCATATAGCCCGAAAACCATGCAAGATCTCCCTGGGTCATGAATAAAAACATGTCTCCGCA
Source organism: Candidatus Magasanikiibacteriota bacterium (assembly GCA_023246555.1). Classification (GTDB taxonomy): domain Bacteria; phylum Patescibacteriota; class Patescibacteriia; order Magasanikbacterales; family UBA922; genus JAHFIC01. The sequence continues at coordinate 4,205 of JAHFIC010000016.1, read as the reverse complement.
TCTCGGTTTAACCGATCATGATAGTGTCATCATTTTTTGGAATGGCTTCCCCATGTACTCGACGGGTCGCCGACCACTATCACCTATGTGTAAACTCAAGCTACGGAATGCATTTCGGCCCTTCATACTGACCCTCGCGAATCAGTACTGCCTACTGCTTTCGGCGTTCCAATCGCCGAGGAGGACTTGCACCTCCTTTTTTTATTCACTGCCAGGCACCCGAGTACAAGACCCGAGAACGTATTCAACGCGCCGTGGCTGATGCGCGTTTACTAGTAAATCCAGCTTCATGAAGGCGAGTTGCAGCCTTCAATCCGAACTAAGACCGGTTTTGATGGGATTAGCTCCACCTCGCGGTTTGGCAACCCATTGTACCGGCCATTGTATCATGCGTGTCGCCCAGGACGTAAGAGCCATGCTGATTTGACGTCGTCCCCACCTTCCTCTCGCTTGCGCGAGCAGTCTCGTGTGTACAATGTAACACACGACGAGGGTTGCGCTCGTTACCCGACTTAACGGTACACCTCACGGCACGAGCTGACGGCAACCATGCAGCACCTGTATAGCACCCTCGAAGGCTATTAATGTTTCCAAAAATATGCAGCTATATGTCAAGCCCTGGTAAGGTTCGCCGCGTACCATCGAATTAAACCGCATGATCCTCTACTTGTGCGGGTCCCCGTCTATTCCTTTGAGTTTTAGCCTTGCGGCCGTACTACCCAGGTGGCGCACTTAACGCGTTTGCTTTTTTGAACGGCACTGAGAGGGTCGATACTCCCAATACCTAGTGCGCATCGTTTAGGGCGTGGACTACTAGGGTATCTAATCCTATTCGCTCCCCACGCTTTCGTCCATGAGTGTCAGAACTGTTCTAGCAGAGTGCCTTCGCCTTTGGTATTCTTCTCGATATCAGCGCTTATTACGACTACACCGAGAATTCTCTCTGCCTCTCCCAGTCTCAAGCTAGAGAGTATCGATGGCAGCTCCGAAGTTAAGCTCCGGAATTTAACCATCGACTACTCCAACCACCTGCGGACCCTTTACACCCAATAAATCCGGACAACGTTTGAGGTCTCTGTATTACCGCTGCTGCTGGCACAGAGTTAGCAACCTCTTATTCCCGAGGTACCGTCACAAATTCGTCCCTCGTAAAAGCAGTTTACACCCCGAAGGGCTTCTTCCTGCACGCGGCGTCGCTCCTTCAGACTTTCGTCCATTGAGGAATATTCTCGACTGCAGCCTCCCGTAGGAGTCTGGGCAGTGTCTCAGTCCCAGTGAGGCAGATCGCGCTCTCACGCCTGCTACGCGTCATAGCCTTGGTAGGCCATTACCCTACCAACTAGCTGATACGTCATAGGCTCCTCTCCGAGTGACTTGCGTCTTTACATCCCGCATAACTGCGGGATGACCATCGGGTATTAATTTCCCTTTCGGGAAGCTATCCCCGTCTCGAAGGTGGATTACCAATGTGTTACTCACCCGTTTGCCGCTGAATCCCGCATTGCTGCGGGACTACGCACGACTTGCATGCCTTAAACACGCCGCCAACGTTCGTCCTGAGCCAGGATCAAACTCTCAATAAGAAAGCTTGACGCGTGTTCCTCCGAACACGCTTATACTACTGTTGAAGAATAGACGTTTCTTGTTTTTGTCACATTCTTGTTGTGAACCTGTTGCTTGAACTTTGGTGTTGTTGGTAAATTGTCAGGAGCATCTTTCTCTATCCGCCAAAGGCGGACCTGCCGAGAAAGAAAAAAGAGAAACCAATTTCTTAGTTGCTCTTTTTTCTTCCGAGTATCCGCCTCGGGCGGACTGAGGAAAAGCATTGATTGTAGAATGAAAGAGTTTATTGCTTCACCACTATACAGGAGACAAAAAAACCTGTCAAGCACATACGCCCCCATACGGGAAAACCTGTGGACAATGTCTATTCATGCGCCTTTCCCTTGCGCCAATCTTCGATTTTTTGATGATGACCCGAGAGAAGAACCTCTGGGACTTTCCAACCGTAAAAATCTTCCGGTTTCGTATACTGAGGATATTCGACGCCCACCGATGGACTAAAGGTTTCTTCCGCAAGCGACGCTTCATTTCCAAGCACACCAGGAACCAACCGGGAGATGGCTTCAATAATCACGAGCGCCCCGAGTTCTCCTCCCGCTAGCACATACGGTCCGATAGAAATTTCCTCGTCCACCATGTGGTCAGCCACGCGCTGGTCCACGCCTTCGTAGCGGCCGCAAACGAACGTAATCTCATCGAGCTTCGACCACTCTTCGGCCACTTGCTGATCAAATTGCCGTCCGCGCGGCGATAACAAGATGGTGCGCTTTCGACTTTCTATGTTTAGCTGAGAGCTGAGAGCTGAGAGCTGTTTCAACGCCAGATAAATCGGCTCTGGCTTCATCACCATGCCCGCGCCGCCACCATAGGGCGTATCGTCAACGCTCCCGTGTTTATCGTTTGAGAAGTCACGAAGATTTACGGTCTGCACATCAATCACGTTCAGGCCTTGCGCACGCCCGAGAATTGATTCTGTACAATAGTCGAGAATCAAATCCGGAAAAATCGTAATCACATTGAAGCGCATATCAAAAACACCTCTAGCATATCTCGGCTAGACGAGCTTGTTCATAGGGATCTTCGTCCACTCTGAAACCACCCGCCTAATATCAGCGGCAGTAACCGTTGGCTCCTTAACATGAACGGCCGGAAGCTGTTTTTTCTGCGCTTCATGCGCGAGTCGCTTTGTTTTTCCTGACTCATGGAGAAGCCCCGCCACCGCGCGCGCATGGTGGTGAGCTTCAATCCCCACCGTCGCTCCGGCCTCGTCGATAAGATCAATCGCCTTGTCTGGCAAAAATCTCTCCTTAATGTGCATCTTTGAAAGCAGGACAGCGGCTTTCAATGCTTCGTCGCTATAGCGAACGCCGTGATGTTTTTCGTAAGCATCTTTAATGCCGCGCACAATCGCCAACGCGTCAGGAACTTTCGGCTCATCCACCTGCACGGGCTGAAATCGGCGATCAAGCGCGTCATCCGGACGGATCAACGCTTCATATTCTTGCGTTGTCGTCGCGCCAATCGCCTGAAGATCGCCCCGGGCAAGGCTTGGTTTCAAAATATCGGAAACATTCAGTGCGCCTTCCGAACCTTTGGTCTGAACAATCATGTGCGCCTCGTCAATGAAAAGGATCATCGTGCGTTTTGCCGCGAGAATCTCTGACAAAAGCTTTTTTACCCGCTCTTCAAATTCACCGCGGTATTTGGTTCCCGAAATCATGCCGCTCAAATCAAGCGACAAGAGCCGCTTGCCCAGCAAATTATCCGGCACATCTCCTGAAGCGATCCGGTTCGCGAGTCCCTCGACAATCGCGGTTTTGCCCACCCCCGGCGACCCCAGGAGCATTGGGTTATTTTTGGTTTTTCTTGACAAAATATGAATCGTCCGGTCAATCTCGTTCTCTCGGCCCACCACCGGCTCAATGTTCCCCGCTTTGGCATCGGCTGTCAAATCGCGCGTATAGGCGGGAATGCCACGCGTTGCACCCCAACGCCCATCTCTCCGGCGCGGGTAAATATACCAAAACATCCATGCGCCAATAAACAATAGGAAAATAAGTGCCACCCGAGGGTAACCAAAAAACGACTGGAAAAAATTCATATACATAAAGTATACAAGAAAACTCCGCAAAAATAAAAGACAGCGTCCTTAAAACGCTGTCCTTTATTTGCGATTCTATTTTTTCCCTGCTACGATTTCGGCCTCAATATTCTTCGGACACTCGGCGTAATGAGAAAATTCCATTGAATAGCTGGCACGGCCCTGTGTCATGGAGCGAAGCGATGTCGCGTAGCCGAACATTTCGGAAAGCGGCACCTTCGCGCGAACAACTTTCGCGCTACCGCGATCAGTCATTTCTTGAATCTGCCCGCGCTTGGCAGAAAGATCGCCGATAACAGTGCCCATAAAATCTTCCGGAGTGATAACCTCTACACTCATAATCGGTTCAAGAACGACTGGTTCGGCCTTCTTCGCCGCGTCTTGAAATCCCATACTCCCTGCCATCTTAAAAGCAATTTCAGAAGAATCGACTTCATGGTAGCTCCCATCAAACACCGTCACTTGTATATCCACCATGGGGTATCCGGCAACGACGCCACGGCTCATTGCTTCGACAACACCTTTCTCGATCGGAGTAATA
>JAHFIC010000015.1 GCA_023246555.1 Candidatus Magasanikiibacteriota bacterium | reverse complement strand
TGCAAGAACTTTCACTTGGCTGATCGGATTCCTCTACTGTCGTTCCAACTCCACCAGTTTGTAGAACCAATGTAGATTCATACCCACAAATAGTTGGTGATGATTGTTCAGTGTCAAAGCTCTGTGCCTTAACAATGGAGAATGGAAATGCTATTAAAAAAATAAAAACTGGGAGAGTTTTTTTCATAGTTACATCAACCCCTCCTTCTTCGCGAAATGAATCGCCGTCTTTAGGAGAGCTATTTTATTGCCAGTATCAAAATATTGGCCATCGTACTCAAGCGCGTAAAACGGCTTTTTTTGCGTGAGTGAATTGGCGGCGTCAGACAGCCAAATTTCACCATCTTTTCCCTGCCTCTGCGCTTCTAAATGCGGCCAAATATCACGGGTAAAAATGTAGCGCATACCGCCGACGATAAGCCCATGGGGTGAGACTTCAGACTCATGCGGCTTTTCTTGGAATCGCTCGACGGCAAAAAGTTTTTTATTTGTCGTCGATTTCGCATAGACATTCCCATAAGTCGTCATAACTTTTTTGTCATCGATCCGCTGCACTCCAATCACTGATGCCTTTTTCTTGACAAACACATCAATAAGCTGTTTGGTGACCGGCACAACGGCATCAATAATGCTGTCGCCGTCGGAAAATGCGAACGGATCATCGCCGATAAACTCTTTGGCGCATAAAAGCGCATGGCCATTCCCCAACGGTTCTGATTGACGGGTATAAAAAAACCGGACGTTTTTGCATAAATCAATGAGCGGTTGCAGCCGATCCAATTTCCCTCGTTCTTCTAGGAAACGCTCCAGATCTCGATCCCGATCAAAATGATCTTCAATCGCCCGCTTTTGGGAACTGGTAACGAAAATAATCTCCGTAATGCCGCTTGCCGCCATTTCTTCGACAATGTATTGCACGACTGGCTTGTCGAGAACCGGCAACATTTCTTTTGGCATGGCTTTCGTCGCTGGGAGAAAACGCGTGCCAAGACCCGCGACAATAATTACTCCTTTGCGGATCAATGATTTTTTTGTAGGCATATCAAAATCAATTCTGACAGGCATAAAAGAAGTATAGCATAAAAACAGAAAAGCCCCTACGGGGCTTTTCTAAAGAGAATCTAGGCAACTCATCTCGGCGCATATCCCATGAGCCCAGCAATCCGCGCTTGTTTAATGGCTCGCGCAACCTTCCGCTGATGTTTGGCGCAAAGCCCAGAACGGCGGGGAGGAGCAATTTTCATATATGAGGAAACGAAACGGCGCAGTGTTTGCACATCCTTATAATCGACAAATTGAATATTATTGACGCAATAATAGCACTTTTTTTCTTCTTGCTGCGTATTTTTCTTATCTGGTAGCATAACTCAATTAAAATGGTATATCTTCTACTTTTATTATTTCCTCCTCTGGGGCATCAAACGCTACTGGCTGGGCCACTACAGGTACGGCTCCTTGCAGTGGAGGCGCGGCTAGGCCGCTCCGTTGTCCGCCAAGCATAATCATGTTTTCAACGATAATCTCGGTTCGATACTTTTTCACGCCATCCGTCCCAGTCCAATCCCGTGTTTCAATCCGTCCTTCAACATAAACTTGGCGTCCTTTGGTCAGGTACTGCCCAGCGATCTCACCAAGTTTACCCCACAAAACACAGTTGTGAAACTCGGATTTTTCGTGCTTGACGCCATCAGCGCCAGTCCATGAACGCCCGGTAGCGACGGTCATGCTCGCAACGGTTTTACCGGTTGTTGTAGAGCGCACCTCTGGATCACGAGTCAACCGACCAATAATCATGACTTTATTTAAATCCATACGAAACGAGTAAATTTGAAAACCCTTCTTACACTTTCGTCAAATCACTCTCCAAGAGTTCATCAAGCTTCTTATCGATATCGGCAAGTTCGATAGACTCTGTTTTACGCTCCACTGGCGCCGTGTCAGCTTCAGGCGTCTTTCGCTCTCGAGAAATCGTCTGGATTGCCTCAAACGCATCCACCCGAGGCGCTTCTTTCTTTGCCTCCTCTGCGGCGCTCATCAGGGCAACATCGGTAACAATCTGAGATAACTTTTTTGTCTCGACTTTCGCGTTATATTTTCGAAGAATTGCACGAAGCGCTGTATGAGAGAGGATTATCTTCTCTTGCATCAAAGACACCACTTCCGGCTCTGCATCAAAGTAATACATGCGAAAATACCCATAGCGAATATGCTGTATGGGGTACGCCAGACGGCTTTTTCCCATATCTTCGACAACAATACTCTTTGCCCCGTGCTTCTCCATCAACTCCTGAATCTTCAACACCTGAGCCGCAACCTCTTCTTCTGTCATTGTTCCTTGAAAGATTGCCAACAATTCGTACTTTGCCATAAAAAAACGAAAAGTATATATTCTTTTTAAGCGACCATACTATAACAAAAACCATTGTTTCTGTCAACACAGAGACTTCCCTATGATATACTACGTCCACGAACTATTCCTTCCTATGCTCCAAAAACAAATCCTTCATGATATTCTCGGGGAGAACTTCACCCTCGATGCAAAGGCGCTCGATGGGTATGAACGAAAAGCAGAAAAAGCGCGAAAAACTCTTGAGCAGTACCTTGTCGATGAACATATCGTGGACGAAGGAGAGTTGTATGCTTTTGCGGCAAAAAAATATCATGTGCCGTTTGTCGAACTCAAAGGAAAAGAAATAAAAAAAGACATTTTAAACCTCGTGCCCGCACCTTTGGCCCAGACACATGGCATTGTGGCCTACGAGAAAACCGCCGATTCGCTCCAGATCGCCATGCTTGACCCTTTAGACATAGAAACGATTGAGTTCATACAGCGAAAAACCGGACTTCGCGTAGATACTGCCCTCGCCAACGCAGGAGACATTCGAGACGCGCTTCGACGGTACCATGCGGACCTCAAAGAAGAGCTAGCTGTAGTACAAGTAACCGCCGAGGGTACGCCAGAGCCCGGAGATTTGAAAAAAGCGGCAGAAGAAGTATCAATTGTGAATATCGTCGATAGCATCCTTGAACACGCCGTGTATGAAGGTGCGAGCGACATTCACATCGAACCTGCAGAAAAAGAAGTTTCGGTCCGATATCGCATCGACGGCATCCTTCATAATGTCATGACACTCCCAAAAATAGTGCAAAATGGCATTATTGCCCGTATCAAAATACTTTCAAATTTGAAAATTGACGAGCACATGCTCCCACAGGACGGACGTTTTAAAATCCACATCCAAGAAGAACGACTCTCCTTCCGAGTATCAATTATTCCAGTCTATGATGGTGAAAAAATTACGATGCGCATCCTCCGAGAGGGACAAAAGCCACTTTCCCTTGATGGGCTTGGGTTTCTTCCGAGGCCGAAGGCGCTGGTTGAGGCTGCAATTGAAAAACCCCATGGCATGATCCTTGTCACCGGGCCAACGGGAAGTGGGAAAACAACCACCCTGTATTCTCTCTTAGGAATCTTGAACCAACCAGACGTGAATATCTGCACGATCGAGGACCCGATTGAATATCATGTCCAGGGCATTAACCAAAGCCAGGTGAATCCGCGCATTGGTTTTACATTTGCCGCTGGTCTCCGAGCATTCCTACGCCAAGACCCGGATATCATCATGGTTGGAGAAATCCGTGACCCAGAAACCGCTGAGGTTGGCGTCCACGCCGCCATGACCGGACACCTTGTGCTTTCAACACTTCACACCAACGATGCGCCAACCACGATTCCCCGCATCATGGACATGGGTGTGCCGCCATTTCTTGTCGCGTTTACCACGAACATTATTGTTGCCCAGCGGCTCGTCCGAAAAATCTGCGACCACTGCAAACAACCGTTCCATATTGATAAAAATGCTATTGCCGAATTTGAGAAGCTCTGTGATCTGAAAGTTTACCTTTCACTCCTTAAAGAACACCAAATTGCACTCGCACCAAATGAAAAAACCCTCCAAACAATGAAGTTTTTTCGCGGCGAGGGGTGCCGGCGGTGCGGAGAGAGCGGCTATAAAGGCCGCGTGGGTATTTATGAAGTGCTCATGATTGACAAGGAACTCGCGGAAAAAATCAACGCCCGAGCAACAACAAACGATATTAAATCATACGCGGAAAAACAGGGAATGATTACCATGCTCCAGGATGGCCTCATCAAAGCCAAACAGGGCATAACCACGATTGAAGAAGTTCTTCGATCCACACGAGACTAACCTACAGTCATATGACAATACGCGAGCGTTTGACGGCCATAAATCTTTGGATCGCGGAGCACACCGCACGAATATCTTTTGTTCAAAAAATCTTTTTTTTGGACCATTTGCGAACCATGATCCACGCGAGTCTTTCCATCGTTGAATCCCTTGAGATTTTGAGTAAAGAAATGGCAAACAAAAAATTTAAAAAAATCATTGAACTCGTCCAACAAGATGTCGAGGCAGGGAAATCTCTTTCCGAGGTTCTCGGCACCTATCCAGACGTCTTTCCCACCATGTATGTGAGGATGATTGAGGCCGGTGAGGTGTCTGGCACGCTTGATGAATCACTCAAACAGATCGTGCGGCAGATGCAAAAAACGAAGGCGCTCAATGCATCAATCCGAAGTGCGATGATTTACCCAGCCGTTATCCTCATTGCCATGAGTGGTATCGGTGTCATGATGGCCACCGTTGTCCTCCCAAAGCTCATTGACATTTTTGAAGAATTCGATGCTGAACTTCCGCTCGCAACGCGTATCCTTATCACCCTGATCAATTTTCTTGAAAATCCCGTGCACCTCATACTCATAGGCGCCATCGCCGTAATCATCATTGGCGGTTTTACCATCCTTCTAAAAAAATCGCCGAGTTTCCACCATCATATTCACGCCCTGCTTTTGCGCTTGCCAATCATCGGACCCGTGATACAACAAATTAACCTTGCCCAATTTTCGCTAACGCTTTCCTCGCTTTTGAAAAGCACGATCCCCATTATTGATGCGGTCGATATCACGGCAAATACGTGTACCAATCTACTGTACCAGGAAGCTCTTCATGCGGCCGCAAAAAAAATAAAGACCGGAGAGGCGGTATCGGCCATTCTTCGCGAGCATCACCAACTTTTTCCACCGATCGTTACGGAAATGATCATGGTCGGCGAGCGGTCTGGCCAAGTTGTCGATCTTTTAACGAATATATCTGAATTTTACAGTGACGAGGTGGACAAAACCATGAAAAACTTTGCTACCATCATCGAACCAATTATTATCGTTACACTGGGCGTAGCCATTGCCGGAGTCGCGGTGGCGATTATTATGCCAATGTACAGTCTGGTACAGAATTTCTAAAGGAAATAAATCGATATGTTCCTCAATCCTTTCCCTGGCGCATTCGGTCTTGATATTGGCGATCTGTCGATCAAAATGCTTCAACTCACAAATACCTCGCGGCGACGCGGACATCGATCCTATGAGGTCGCAGCCTGCCGTTCAACAAAACTCCCCAAAGGATTAATCATCGATGGTATTATCCAAGAACCCGAAAAGGTAAAAAAATACCTCGTACATCTGTTATACGATGCGAGGACAAGCAAAAAGCCCATTCGAAGCCAATGGGTGGTGGCATCCATCCCAGACACACAAGCATTTATTAAACGCATTGATATACAAAAAAAATTAACGGACGTCATTGAGGAGGATATCAACGATGCCGCACACCGACATATCCCCTTTGGGGAAGATGATTATTACATTGACTGGCAAGCCACATCCGGGGAAGAACAAGGCGAAAAGACATCGATACTCGTCACCGCGGTTCCAAAACGCATTGCGGATATGTACACGCATCTTCTTGAAAGCTTGGGACTCGGCGTTATCGCGCTCGAACCAGAAGCGATCGCACTTACTCGTGCGATGATCACTGCCCAAAAAACATATACCCATGAGGCGCGTGGTATTTTGAACCTTGGAGCCACGCGATCGAGTCTCACGGTCTATGACCATGATCAAATACAATTCACCGTATCTCTGCCATTTTCCGGAGAATACATTACCGATGCACTTGCGCGCGAGTGTAAACTCCCATATCAAGAAGCAGAGAAACAAAAAATCACTACCGGACTTGCCTATACAAAAAATCAAGTGGTTTGCTGGACATCACTCACACGAAGCGCCGAGATTCTCACAAAAGAAATACAAAAAAGCATGCAATTCTACACCACTCACTTCTCTGACACTAACCCGATCACCCACATTACGATGTGCGGAGGCGGAGCAATGATGAAACGATTGGATCGGGTTTTGTCGTTAAAATTAAAGACAACAACTCGTCCGGGAAATGTCTGGAAAAACCTTTCTTCAAAAAAATCACCACCACTCTCCCCCGAAGAATCCCTCCGGTTCGCCGTGGTGATTGGTCTTGCAATTCGTGCGTCGGCAAATCCATTCTTTCTCCGGGATACCATATAAAACCACGTTATGATGCCACTTCGACTCAATCTCCTCTCCCCAGAAAAACGCGCCCTCATCGAACGATTGGTGTACGCGCAATTCACGCGAAACACCGTAGAATTGTTTGTATTTATTTTAGCGATCGTCGGCATCATGTTTCTTGGAGGGAATTGGTTCCTGGAAGATCACTTGAACGACCTCTCGATGAATCTCACGCTGGTCTCTCATGAGCAGGTGAAGAAAAATACCCGTATCCAATCAATTAACACCATCCTTCTTCGTACAGACGTGCTACAAAAGCAGTACACCATGTGGTCGCAAATTATTCCGCCGCTCACGAACGCCATTCCAAAAAACATTATCCTGAAAAACATGACGATTGATATACCCGGGAAAACAATAACGCTCGCCGGCACCGCCCAAACACGAAATGATCTTTTACTCTTGCAAACTGAACTTCAAAAATTACCCCTGATCGCGTCAGTCACGATTCCTTTAGACCAATTGACGAGCAAAGAGCACCCCTCTTTCTCCCTCCTTGTTCTTATGAAATAATTATGCGGTTTCTCGTTCCCATTAAACACCGGATTGTCGCCCTTATCTCAATCATGGCCACGATGAGCATCTGCATTATTGTTTTTATTATTCTTCCAACCATAAAAAAAATTACTACGCTGGAGCAAAAAATTTTTGAGACAGAAAAATTTCTTGAGGTACAATACCAGCGCGCCAAACAGCTGCGCCAATCCATTGTGCGCTTGGATGATCTTACTGCCACCGCAGCCATATATGACCGTGCGGTCATATCTGAAGGGGAAGAGCTCCGTCTTATTACTGAGTTTGAAGCCTTGGCGGAAAAAGAAGGAGTACAGCAATCATTCACCATTGCATACCACGAAGCAGAAAAAAATCCGAAAAGCCCAAAACTTCCGTTTGTCATTTTTTCTTTTACCAACCAAGGGGGATTTGGTAGCCACATGCGCTACATTGAAGCGCTGGAAAAACTTCCTTACTATGTATTCATAGACAGAATGACCTGGGAGAAAAAACAGCTTCCACGACAGGAGACAGACGAAACACTGGCTCTTCGTTTTGACGCAAAAATTTACATCAAAAAAAAACCCTGAAACATCCCATTATGAAATTTCCTTTTCTGATAAACAAAAGACCATCCTTCACCGAATACAAATATGTACGACTGCTTCGACTCGTGAATATCTTCATGATTGGCCTTATGGCATTCATGATATTTCAAGCAGTCATTTTTGTGTACACCGATATCTACCAATCCATTGGACGGGTTGAAAGTATCATTCTCTTGAAATCAGAGCTTGGAACTTCGGCGATTGACTTCGAACGCCTCCAGCGCGTGAGTGCTTTTGGGAATAAAAAATACGCTCCACGCGTGTCTGGTGTTTTTTGGGATCCATTTCTGGGCATATCACTCACTACTCCCTCGACCGCCACATCGACCACTCCAGCGTTATGACGGAACGCTACCTCTTTTTTCTTGGAAAACACCCAGACATTTCCTCTGCGGAAATCCAAGCCGTGTTGGGTCTTTTCCATGTGTCCTACACTATTCGATGGAACCAGGCTCCATATATGGTTACTGAAACTGATGACAGACTCAACGCTGAACATCTCATAAAACGCCTTGGCGGAACGATAAAAATTGGGAGACAAATCGCACAGCCAATCGAACGTCACCTTATAAGTGCACAGCCGACAGGAAAGATTCTCTTTTCTCTTTCCAACACATCACACGATATGGCGATGCGGATAAAAAAAATATTGAAAGCTGACGGCAAATCCGTTCGATATATTGAACCGAAAAACACCGCGACCATCCTTCACAACGACCTTGTCCAACTCGGTGGAGACCTTACGATTCTTGATGATGCGGTATTTGTCACCGAAGCAATACAGCCCATCGAAGCGCTGGGAGCGCGAGACTACGGACGGCCGGGGAGAGACACAACAAGCGGCATGCTCCCTCCAAAATTGGCGCAAATTATGATCAACCTCTCTGAGGCGGAACAAGACGCCGTTATCCTCGATCCATTTTGCGGCTCGGGCACGATTCTTATGGAAGCTACGCTCATGGGATACACGCATCTTCTTGGAAGCGATGCCGCCGAGAACGCGATTGCTCAGACAAAAAAAAATTTGAAATGGCTACAGGAGAACCGTCCAGACACCAAAATCAAATTACCAAAACTTTTTTGTTCGGACGCTCGAATGCTTAAAAAAAAATTACTACCACAGTCAGTTGATGTTATTGTTACGGAACCATACCTAGGTAAGCCGCTTCACGGACGTGAACCGATTGACTTTCTCAAGAAAGCCGCCGTAGAGCTTGGCACACTGTACACCGAATCTCTTGAATCTTTTAAAGAAATTTTAAAACGAGACGGTCTCATCGTTATGATTATTCCAACGTTCCGACACGACACAACCTGGATCCGTGTTGAGCTAAACGCCTCGATGAGAGAGGAAAAAAAATTCTTTTATGCGCGACCCAACCAGTACGTTGGACGAGAAATTAAAATATTTCGAAAAATCCAATAAACAAATCTACTGAAGCCAACGATCAGCTATTTGTCCGACACCATATCCAACGCCCGCGGCGATCCCTGCTAAGAGCAGCATTTCAAGTCCGGCTTTCCACCATGTACGATAGGAAAACTTCGTTGTCATCGCCCCAACGAAAAAAAGCCCAGCAAGTGTAACACCAACAGATGCTACAATGGCAGTTTCAAAAGAAAAAAAGAAATAAGGGAACAGCGGAATGGCGCCACCAACAACATACGAAACACCCATAATGGTCCCATTGTTAAACGGCCGCTCTAAATTTTCTGGAATGATTTTCAGTTCCCGATATGCCATTTCTTTCAACATCAATTCCTTGTCTGTGGACGCCCATTCAGCCATTGAACTAGCCAGGTCGCTCGGCCACCCATCGTGGGTGTACATCTCAACGAGTTCTCGCTTCTCTTCTTCTGGATATTGCTTCAACTCTGTCCGCTCCTCACGGAGCTTGCGTTCGTTCACCGCACGCTCAGATTTACTCGAAAGATACGACCCAACAGCCATGGAAATGGACTCGACAGCCACGATAACAAGACCAGAAAGAATGATAATAAAGTGGCGTTCCGTCGCCGCGGCAATACCAGTGATGGATCCAAGTGTTGAGACCATGCCGTCTTCAATGCCGAATACGGCTTCTCGCAATTTGGCTCCCAAATTTGGATTCTGGTGATGAACATATTCCGCCTTGTGCGGCACGGTTGTCATAGCTTATTGCGGTGGTGCCACAAATCCGCTGCCTCCACCACCTTGGAACTCTCCGGCACCGCCAGATGGCGGGCTAAAACCACCGGCACTGTCTCCTGAAGGAAATGACGGAAATGATTCACCATGAAACTGGGGTTGAGGGAATGAACCACTTCCTGGCGGACCAAACTCTCCTTGCGGCGGACCGAATGATTCTGGTTTAAAATCACTTGGTTGTGGAGAAAATCTATCTGGACTAAAGTCTTGCGGAGGAAATTGCGGCTGAAATGAACCCCCAGGAGCTTGACCATCTCTAGGAAATTCTGGCGGGGTAAATTCAATCTCTTTCACACCTTCTGATATTTCACCATCGCGAAAAAACGGCTGTTGTTCCTCTGGAGATTTTTGCGGTTTTTGAGCGCGCATTCGCGCTTTCACTTCTTCAATTTTGTGATCTGGAATCGGAATACCGGCTTCATCGACAAACGGCTTTGGCGCTTCCGGCTTCCGCGGCATTTGACGTGGCCCACGAAACTCTGGAGATTGACCTTGCGGCGGCATAAATCCGCCTTGTGGCTGTTGCTGCATCATGCGTTCGATATTCTGGCGCATGGCTGGATCACTGCCAAATTTCTGCATCATTATCTCCTGATTAAATCCTTGTCCGTCCTGCGGGCCGCCAATAAATTGTCCGCGAAACCCTTCAATATGCGCTTTTTCTCGCTCCTGACACGCCGCGTCGCAGAAAATATCCGGCGCCTGAAATCGCTCTTCAAACAAACGCTGGCGTTCTGCTTCAAATCCGGCCTCGTCGCCGCTAAATCGCTCGCGCAACGCAGATTCGTCTTGAATAACGGATTTTTCCAGAATAAACCGGCGCTTATCATTGAAAATCTGTCCAAAATCTCGCTTTTGCTTGGCAATCTCTTCAGCAATCTCTGGCGGCAAGCTCTGAAACTTCTCTTGAAACTGGACAAAATCTTCTGGATTCTCAAGCTGCTCCACATGGGATGTCAGTGTATCGGTTTGTTTTTGAATGGCCTGCTCAAAAAATTTCCGGAAGGCCGCTGGCGGTGGGCCAAAACCATCTGGACCGCCAACCATGCCCGGCGGACCGAAACCTTCAGGCCCCATGCCGGGCGGAAAACCAGGCGGACCTTGGTGAACGAATGATTCTGGATTTGAAGTAAATTCCTCTTGCAATTTTTTGAAAATCTCAATATCATCGGGATTCGTTGAGGCGATCTGGCTAAAAAATTCCTCACCGTCTTTTTGCGCGCGCTCCAAAAATTTTGCTTTGGCTTCGCGCTCCATGGATTCAATAAATTCTCGTTTTTTCGGATCGGCCTTCACCTTTTCTTCTAATTCTTGAAGGAGACGAAAAGTGGTTGGATCCGGGTTTTCAGCCATTTGTCTGGAAAGCTCCTGAAACCGCGCGACCTCTTCCTGTGAATTAGAATCTGGAAAAGAGGCCTTAAACTTTTCAATGCCCGCCTCCTGGTGTTTCTTGATTTCCGCTTTCACTTCTTCGCTCTTAATCACGGCTCGCTTTTGAATCTCTTCAACTGCGCGCAATTTTTTCACATCTGGCTCATGCTGTTCAAAGGACGCGAGCATATGCGCGCGAATTTTTTCGCGCAATTCTGGATCTTGGACTTCTGTTTCGAGTGACTCGATCTCTTCTTGGAAACGCTTGGCGGCAATATCTTTAGCCGCCTCTATCTTATCAAGAACTTCAGTTGGCGTGCCGCGAAATTGTTTGAGGTCGTCGAAAATCTCCATCTGACGCGTTCGATCGCCGTCAAATTTACGGACGTAGGATTCAAATCGCGCCCCCCGTTTTTCAGGGTGGATATTCTCGAGTTGTGCGGAAAAACGCTTAAACGCATTTTCCTCGGCCTGACGAATGGCATCTTTGGCCTGGTCTGGCACAAAATCTTCCAAATCCTTCAAAACTTCGACATTGCGCAAATCCTTAAACTGACTGCCGGCCTGGCGCTCGAAAACTTTATCCATTCTCTCGGCGAGTTTTGTTGGATCAGCTTCAATCGCCACCATGATTTCGCCAGCCGCGGTATGAGATTCCTCCTTCGCATGGCGAATTTTCTCGAGCACATCTTCTGGCAGCCCCTGTGACACCTGATCTAAAAGATGATCCTCAATCTTTTGAAAAACTTTTTGATGTTTAATTTGTTTATCTAAAACATCATCGAGGAGGCCTTCGGCATTTCCATCACCTTCCTGGACTTTTTCGGCAACATCAGCAACGTTTTCTCTCATATCTTGAACGGTCGCCGTATACGCTTCAACCGATGAGACAACCGTTGCGATGGCGTCCGAATCTTCTGGCGCTTTTTCAAGAAGTTGTTCGGCATCGGCCAATTCCTGGCTCGCATGCTTCAAACGCACTTCGGCTTTTTTCACGGGATTGATAGTAATGAGTTCGCGAAACTTACGTCCAAAACGTTTGAGGCCATATAAAGGACTATCTGGTAAAATTTTCGCTTCAGACACACCCAAATCTTCTGTAGTCACTGCGGCATCCGCTTCAACCGCCGCTTCGGTTTCAGCCGCTTCTTCATCTATGACTGCCGCCGGCTCTTCAACTCCTTCAGCCGCTTCGGTCGCCGTGGATTGCGTCGCCTCCTCCGCTTGAGCGGCTGGCTTTTCGGCCACCGGCTCATCTGCCGCCGGCTCTTCTTGTGAAAATACTGGTGCGGCAAACAAAAAAGCGACTATCACCGCCGTGATACCCGCGATAATCTGCGCCGAAAAAAATTTTTCTGCCAAGGTGAGATGAAAGGCAGAAACCTCCTGTCTGATTTTCATATTTTTTTATTTATTTTTGTTTTACAACTCTCATTATAGCACAAAAAATGCGTTTTGTCAATGACATCATTGACAATTTTTTATCAAAAAAGCGAGCTTCTGGTCGAAGTCGCCTTGAAAACGCGCTAAAAGCTTGACGGAACAGTCGCGGATCGAATGTAATTCCACACATCGACGAGTTTTCCGAGAAAAACTGTGTTCTCTTGAAAATAGACCAATGAACTCGCACGCCTGTCCCTTAAATTCTGCGTCAACATGCAATGTTCAGATGTCACTACCGTGATCCCACGCGCCACGGCGTCTTTAACCGTTGCCATGACACAATCGTCCCGATCATATCCGATCACCATGAGGTGCCGACAGTCATCAGCTTCGAGCCGATTGGCGAGCTGACACCCGAATGCAGAGGGGACGTGCTTCTCGTACCGATTTTTTTCGGAGATATACGGCTGAAGAGAAAGGCAGGTCTGCTCTTCTCCGTCTGAATTGCCGGTGTAGTAGTGAACAGCGTAAACCGGGATGCCGCGTTCGCGCGCGATCCGTGTGGTATCAACAATCGCATTCAACCCGGAGCGGAGTGAACCATATGGATAGTGCATCCTCTCAAAAATTGGATCCCGATACAGTTCTTTCTCTTTGTACGCCCCCGGACTGATTCCGTCC
This sequence comes from Candidatus Magasanikiibacteriota bacterium, assembly GCA_023246555.1. GTDB lineage: Bacteria > Patescibacteriota > Patescibacteriia > Magasanikbacterales > UBA922 > JAHFIC01. The sequence goes on along the minus strand of JAHFIC010000015.1, from coordinate 3,661 downwards.
CAATCCACGAGGTACTCTCGTTCGGTCGCCTTAAGCATTTCTTCAAAGGCTTCGGACACATCAACCACCAGAAGCGATAATCCGTCAGACATCAGTAACCTCCATGATGGATCCTAGCATTATTTTGCATGCTAGGCAACATGAAAATAGCACACGTCTCCATCCTGAACGACGTACTCTTTCCCTTCCAACCGCAATTTTCCACTTTCACGCGCGCCGCTCCAACCGCCGCAGGAAACAAATTCTTGCCAGCTACAGATGTCGGCTTTAATAAACCCTTTCACAAAATCCGTGTGAATCACCCCAGCCGCTTCGGGCGCTTTTGTCCCACGTGAAATCGTCCAAGCGCGCGTCTCTGGTTCACCAGAGGTAAAATAAGTGACCAAATTCAGAAGGGAATATCCTGTTCGAATAAGTGTATCAAGCCCTGTTTCTTTCATTCCGAGCTCTTGCATATAGCTCAATCCCTCTTCAGGAGGCAATTCAGCCAATTCCGCTTCCAAACGCGCCCGAATCACAATCTGCGGCACCCCATACTCAACTTCCGGCATGGTATCGATAATCACTTCATCTGCGTTAACAACATATAATAATGGCTTTATAGTAAGAAGTTGGAGTTCTCCCATAAACGCCTTTTCATCGTCGGCAAACGAGAGTGAACGAGCAGGTATTCCTTCCGCAAGCGACAGATGTACACGCTCAAGAACGGCAATATGACGATCCGTGTCCTTTGAAATGCCGCTCTTCACAGATCGCTTCACTGTTTCCAAACGTTTAGAAACAGTGTCCAGATCTGCCAGCGCCAATTCAGTGTTGATAATACTTGCATCATCTTTTGGATCTACCCGATCATGAACATGGGTAATGTTTTTGTCTGTAAACGCTCGTACGACATGAAGGATCGCGTGAACCTCGCGAATATGAGAAAGAAACTTATTCCCAAGCCCCGCCCCTTCTGCGGCGCCTTTTACCAACCCGGCAATATCCACGAACTCGATCGCCGCTGGGACGGTTTTCATCGATTTCGAGACTGCTGAAATTTGTTTCAGGCGCACATCTGGCACTTCGACCACGCCAACATTGGGATCAATAGTACAAAATGGATAATTCGCAACATTTGCCTGTTTACTGCGTGTCAGAGCGTTAAAAATGGTTGATTTCCCAACGTTGGGCAGGCCAACAATACCAAGAGAGAGAGACATAACATGTATGTTATACTACAGTATATGCGGCATTTCAATGATACGCACGGGCTGACACTTATTGAACTTCTCATTGCTATCGGTGTTTTTGGTATCATCCTCAGTTTTGGATTCTTCAACACTACGCTGTTTATCACACAAACAAAAAAAGATCAGCTATCCGAAGAAATCGTATCTACCTTACGGGAAGCTCGAGAAAAAACCCTCGCACGCGAAGATGGGTTCGCCTATGGGGTACATCTCGAAGCTGGATCATTTACTCTCTTCCGCGCCCCCACTTACAATCTGAATGCCGGGGGGAATGATGTCCACATTGTCCCAAACGATTTTGAAATCACTTCCATTGCCCTCCAAAGTGGTGGAGTGGATGTTCTGTTCAACCTCTTTAGTGGAGATACGAATACGTCTGGTTCTTTTACGGTTGAACATGAAGAAGATGAGGTATCTTCAAGTACCATCAATATCTATGAAACTGGCATCGTCGAAATTGAATAGTCACCGTGGGTTTGCCCTTGTAGAAATACTCGTTGCCATCGCTGCCGTTGGTATTGTCGTGTTATCAATCGTGCAAATTACACAATTGTTCCTTCGCGTAGCTCGACTGTCTTCGCAAAGAGTAGAGGCGATATTTTTGCTCCAAGAAGGCGCTGAAGGAATACGGTTTCTTCGCGATACCAGTTGGCATGACCATATCGACACCATGACAACTGGCACGCCTTACTATCTTCTCTTTACTAGCGGCACATACAGTGTGACCGCCAATGAGCCGGCGCTCGTGAATGGCGTCTTTCAGCGCACGATCACCCTTTTTGATGTATTTCGCGACGATACGACCGATGACATCGTGCAAACTGATGGCGTTCTTTCCACATCAACGAAGCGCATAGAAATCAATGTCTCTTGGAAAACCGGCGCCGTCACGACGACCGAAAATATGGAATTATTTTTGGGCGACATTTTTCAAAATTAGCCATATCTATGCTGAACACGCGCGGTTTCACACTTTTTGAGACGATTGTTTCTCTCGCACTTCTTCCCTTAATTATCCTCATTGTCATCCAATCGGTCTTTAACGAAATTGATGCACTGATGCACGCCCGTGCTAATCGGGATGCGACTCGTGCCACGAGTGCAATTCTGGAACGTTTGACACAAGAAATACGACTTGGACAATCAGTGGTCACCGCTTCAAGTGTTCTCGAAGCGAGTCCAGGGCGATTGGTGCTTCAGAGTTTCACCGCACCGACATCAACAATTCCGGCAACTGTTGATATTGAACTTTCGGGTACCGATGTAACTATAGAGCGAAATGGAAACACCACAACACTATCGGGAACACGTGCGCGCGTCACGGAACTTACCTTTCATCATGCAACAAGCCCAAACTCTGAAGTAGTGCGGATGCACATCACTGTTGAAACCGGAACAGCGCGTTTTGAAAAAGAGAAGCAATTTACCACAGCCGTAGTGCTCCGCGGATCATATTAATACCATGAATGGCTACCCCAAAATTACTGAACGCAATGGGCAGGCCGCGATAGTGGCCGTTCTCTTTTTGCTTGGATTCTCAGTCGTGACAAGCGCCGGACTGGCGTTTTTCGCGCAAAAAGAAACTCAAGGCGCTCGACTCTTTCTTTCATCTGTCGCGGCGTATGCGGCGGCAGAATCTGGAATTGAAGATGTCGTACTTCGGCATATAAATAATAATACTGTGGATGCGACAGAAATCTTATCTGTTGGAGGAAGAGCGGTTACCACGATCACCCAAGATACCGGAGACACGCAAGAAATCTTAGGTGACGCATCAGTCCTTGGTGCCGAACGCAGAATCCAACTGGGCATCACTGAAAATACGGTCGGTGCAAGCTTTGCCTATGGTCTTCAGGTAGGGTACGTGGGGCTTGAAATGAAAAATAATACCGAAGTACAAGGCAGTGTCTACTCAAATGGAAGCATTATTGGTGATCCTAACACCCTCATCACCGGTGATGCTTGGGTAGCAGCGGGTACTGCGAACACTACGGATCAAGCTCAAACAACACAAACAGTGAGTGTGAACATTCGCGACACAGCCACCAGACGAGATGCGGCGCAAAGTTTTGTCCCAAGTATCACGGCAGAAATCGGACGAATTGAGTTATACATCCGCAAATCCGGCAATCCAAGCAATGCCACAATTCTGATTGTTGAAGACAACAATGGTGTGCCGCAAAGTTCTGGATCACTTGCCGACGGAACCCTGACTGCAAGTGGTGTTACCGGTAGCTTTGGATGGGTGAGTATTGCGCTTGACGCAGATGAAGCTTTGGTCGCCGGACATACATATTGGATCATTATAGACAACAACTCTTCAAGCGCAAGCAACTATTATATTCTCGGCGGTGCAACAGACATCGCGTACGGAAATGGCACATTTCTCTATAGTGCATCGTGGAGTGCCAGCTCTCCTTCATGGACAA
>JAHFIC010000039.1 GCA_023246555.1 Candidatus Magasanikiibacteriota bacterium | reverse complement strand
AAAACGTTTACGAATGAATGGACTGATCGATGTCGGATTAGAGGAGGCAAAAGAAATTTGGTTAAACGGGTTGAGAAAAAAATTAAAATAAAAGCCGGCAGGCACCACAATGGGCGCCTGCCGGGAGTGGACGCACGAAATCACTTTTGGTGAGTGATACATTCGCGATCCGGTTGCCGGCAACATGGCGGGATCTCGCGAACCTCTCGAGGTTCGACTGGCGCCGACGTGTCGGGTTTATCCTCCTTTAACGGCTGCTTTTTCACTTCTTCTTCTCGTTCAATCTCGCTCATAATATCTCCTTCCAAAAAACACTATCACATATGTCCCTCACTTATCAACAATCCGGCGTCCGCTACGACGCGATTGACCCCATAAAAAAACTTGCTCAGGCTGCCGCACGAGGCACTGCCGCATCGCTTCGCCGCACCGGCGCCCGGGAATTTTCCGCAAGCCGCGGCGAGTCGGCGTATGTGTGGCGACAGGGCGGAAAAATTTTTGCCTCTGTCATGGAAGGGCTCGGCACCAAAAATCTGGTTGCTGACGCCATGTACGAAAAAACCGGCAAGAGTTATTACGATATCATGGCGCACGATACCGTAGCGTGTATCGTGAACGATCTTTCCTCTATCGGAGCGACGCCGACAGTCCTTCACGCATACTGGGCGACCGGATCGAGCGATTGGTTTTCGGACAAAAAACGCGCGCTGGGCTTGATTCGCGGCTGGCAAAAAGCATGCAAACTCGCTCATGTATCCTGGGGTGGCGGAGAAACACCGGCACTCGCGGGCATCGTCGCTTCAGATACGATCGACCTCGGCGGGTGTGCGACGGGCATGATCGAAAAATCGTCTCATCTTCTCTCCGATAAAAAATTACGCGCGAATGACCGGATTATTCTTCTCAAAAGCAATGGAGTCAATGCCAACGGCCTGACGCTGGCGCGCGCCGTTGCAAAAAAATTGCCAAAAGGGTATTTTACCAAACTGCCAAACGACAAACGATACGGCGACGCGCTTCTCACGCGAAGCAATATCTACTCACCTCTCATCTCTCATCTTTTATCTCGCGGGGTTCGCATTCACTACATCGCAAACATCACCGGCCATGGACTTCGAAAAGTCATGCGTGCTCGTCCTGCGTTCACCTATACAATTGAAAAAATTTTTAAACCCCAGCCGATATTTTCCTTTATCCAACACGCCACCAGACTTTCTGATTATGAAATGTACCAGACATTCAACATGGGACAAGATTATGCCATTTTTGTGCCCAAAAAAGATGTCGCAAAAACGCTCCGCATCATCAAAACCCATGGATTCACCGGCCTCGATGCGGGCTATATACAAAAAGGAAAGCGTCAGGTTATGATAGAGCCACTCAACATTGTCTACTCTGGAGACACGCTTGATATCCGTTAAGCTTTTGGCTTTCGGCTCTCGGCCGTCAGCTAATTGCTGATAGCTGAAAGCTGTTATGCGAATCGCCATTATTCAATTTCCCGGCAGCAACTGCGAAGCAGAATCCCTACGCGCTGTCCGCGCTGCAGGCATGGAGGCGGAAGAATTTTTGTGGAACAGAAATCCGCTTGATTTGGTGAATTTTGACGGCTTTTTTATTGTCGGCGGCTTTTCATACGAAGATCGTTCTCGCGCTGGCATTATCGCTTCTCTCGACCCGCTCATGGCATTCATAAAAAAGGAGGCGGCGAAAGGAAAGCCGGTTCTCGGCATCTGCAATGGCGCTCAAATTCTTGTGGAGACGGGAATGGTTCCTGGACTTCCAAACGACGCGCTGTGTATGGCCTTGGCCACAAACACGAGAATACAACACGGAAAAGTCGTCGGCACCGGTTTTTATAATGCCTGGGTGCACATGATACTTTCCGCATCGCCGGAAAAATCCGCGTTTACACGGCATATGAAAAACGGCGAGATCCTCCGCGTGCCAGTTGCCCATGGGGAAGGAAAGTTTATTATCCCGGAAGAACTTCTTGAGCAGATGAAACAGTGCGGCTTAACGACGTTTCGTTATTCGGATCCAGATGGCAATATCAAAAATGAATTCCCCATAAATCCAAACGGCACAGTATACAATCTCGCCGCCGTGACGAATACCGCCGGGAATGTCATGGCCATGATGCCGCATCCGGAGAGAACCTCCGGCGGCTTGTCTATCTTCACCTCCATGCGCGACTATATTGCGGACAAAAAAAAGAGCCTGATCAAAGCCATTCTTTCGTACATTCCGCCTGCCAGAGAATTGACGCTCTACACGCCGCCCCCGACATCAGTATCTCTGCCGATCAAACTTCTTATTGCGGACAACCAAGCGACAACGGTTGAAAAAACACTCGAACGGCTGGGTATCACAGTTTCCGTCGAACGGTACACGCACTGGGAAATTTCTCCAAAACCAACTCATGAGATCCCCGAAGGGTCGTTGTGGAATCCGAAGAAAGAACAGCACGTCCCTTGGGAGGCGACCACGCAAACGATCACGCTTCTTGTCCGATATCGCGATGATATTGTGGGAAAACGCGCAAAAGAAACGCTCGCGGATCGCCTGAGACTCACAGAAATTACCGACGTGCGGCACGGCACGCTCTGGCGCATAACGATTCGCGAGGGGGATCCCGCATCCGTCCTTCAAAAAATTCTTGATACCAATATTCTCTACAACCCCTATTCACAAATCTGCCTGATCCTCGGCAACAATCCCCTCTCTCCTATGAACTCGTATACGGAAAAAATTCAAAAAGAAATCCAGAACACGCTGACGGCGACGGATCTCGGCATTGGCAAAAAAAAGATCGGCAAGGTGCGAGACACCTACGATTGCGATGACAGTCTGATCCTCGTGACCACCGACCGTTTGAGCGCGTTTGATCGCGTGCTCGCGAGCATCCCGTTCAAAGGGCAAGTACTGAACCAAACCAGCGCCTGGTGGTTTGAAAAAACACGGCACATTGTGCCAAATCATGTCATCTCCATTCCCGATCCCAATGTCACGATTGGGAAAAAATGCACGGTATTTCCGGTGGAATTTGTCGTCCGCGGCTATATTACCGGCTCGACCTCGACATCCGCCTGGGTCAATTATGAAAAAGGTGTGCGAAATTATTGCGGACAAGTCCTTCCGGAAGGTTTGAAGAAAAACCAAAAATTCGATCGTCCGCTTCTTACGCCAACAACCAAGTCCGATACCCACGATCGCTTGATTAGTCCGGAAGAAATTGTCAAAGAAGGTCTCATGACTCAGGAAGATTGGGAATACACGGGGAAAAAAGCGCTTGAATTGTTTGCCTTTGGCCAGCAGATGGCTACCTCCCATGGACTCATTCTTGTTGATACAAAATATGAATTTGGCAAGGATGCAAACGGACAAATCATGCTAATTGATGAAACTCATACGCCGGATTCAAGCCGATACTGGCTTCTGGCATCCTATGCCGATCGGATGGCCAGAGGCTTGGAGCCGGAGAATATTGATAAAGAATTTCTTCGTTTGTGGTTCAAAGAGCACGCGGATCCGTATAAAGATCCCACGCTCCCCCAGGCGCCGGATGAGCTTGTCGTGGAGCTGTCTCGCCGCTATATCATGCTTTTTGAAATGATCACCGGAGAAAAATTCAAATTTCCAGAAGCGGGAATGCCGATTCATGAGAGAATCAAAAAAAATATTGGCTCTATAGACAGCCGACAATCAAAAGCCGACAATCAAAAGCCGACAATCAAAGCCCTCCTCATTCTGGGTTCAGCAAAAGATGAAGATCACGCAAAAAAAATTACTGAGGCATTAACTGAATACAAAATTCCATACGAGCAGTACGTCGCATCGGCGCACAAAGAAGCGGACAAAGCGCTCCAAATTCTCGAAAAATACAAAAATGAGCGAGTGGTCTACATCACGATGGCTGGTCGCTCCAATGCACTCTCGGGATTTGTCGCCGGCAATTCAAACAAAGTGACCATCGCCTGCCCGCCGTTTGCGGATAAGACCGATATGCTGGTGAACATCCACTCCACAATCCAAATGCCGTCCAATGTGCCAGTCATGACGATTCTCGAGCCCGCTAATGTGGCCTTGGCGGTGAAGCGGATGATTGAACTGTTTTAGGTTAGTCGGTATGCAATCTTCGTCGTTCATTATCTGTTCGCATTCGACCGCATCCCTTCGAGCTGCGTTCGCTCGCCCAGCGCGCTCGCTCACTGAAACTGCTCGCGGTCTCTTTTTTCGCGTTATGTTTAGAGCGAAAAAAACCAAGCCCGACCCGCTTCACAGATTCCATCTCGGATGGATGCGGCCTCCATGCTCACCGAGTAATTTAATTGACGGGGAGAAACATATCGTTGAACAACGTCAGGACGCTAAATTATTTAAAAAAATAAAAAACCGAGCCGACGCCACTCGTCGCCGGCTCGTTACAGTCATTGGGTCTCCTCGATTGAACTCGAGGCGCAGTCGTCGGGAAAGGATTGTTGAGGCCACTCTTTCCTAACGACTCCCGTTCGGCTCAATCCGGGGCAGTGCAGATTAAGACAGGCCGGTTCCCCCCGTTCGCAAGCATCCAGCACCGGCTTGATCTCAAAAAGCATCCATATGATACTTCCCGAAATTCCAAGTCCGACGACCACAATCATTATCAGAATGAAAAAGACCATTGCCTCTTTCATTCTCGATTCTTTCTGCACAGTAGTGTCCTCCTTTTCCAACCCTAACAGATCTCTATGAGAATATCAAGCATCTACAGCGCCGCGCTGGCAGGATCAATATCCGCTTTGAGAGAGCGAATACGGCGACGGTACGCATGGGATAGTTTAAAAACAAAAAATCGAGCCGACGACGCCCCCATTCGTCGGCCCATTCAGTTGACGCGTTTGCCAGATTATTTATGGCACGTTTGTCTTAACTCATACATCACCTCTTTGTGGAGTTTATTTATTCGATGCTCCACAAAATCAGCGGCCATACGCGTGCTCAAGCCTATCATGACGAGCGTCAAGACAAACAAGAACCAGGCATACCCCCTCGTGACCGGCTGTTCGCTCCACTGTTTTTCAACCATCTCAGCACACCTCCTTTGAGGAGGCACCTTAGTATACATCTATGCCTTTGTCAACCATCTCCCCACTCGACGGCCGCTACGCAAATAAAGTAAAAGAATTATCTGCGTATGTTTCCGAATCTGCACTCATTCGCTATCGGGTGATGGTTGAGGTGGAGTATGTGATTGCGCTTGGAGAAGAAAAAGGTGTGAAAGAATTGAAACGTCTGTCACCTAAAGCAAAAAGTGAATTGCGATCGCTCTACAAAAAATTTTCCGAAGCAGATGCCGAAGCGATAAAGCAGATAGAATTAGAAATTAATCACGATGTCAAGGCGGTTGAATATTTTATCAAGCAAAAATACCCATCTGAATTTATTCATTTCGCATTGACCAGCGAAGACGTCAACAATCTCGCCTATTCGCTCATGTGGCGAGATGCCCTTCGCGACAGTATCGCCCCAACACTCAACCATCTTCACAAAACTCTCACCGCATGTGCCAAACGACACAAAAACCAACCAATGCTCTCCCTTACACATGGCCAGCCGGCAACACCGACAACGGTCGGGAAAGAATTCGCCGTGTTTGCCGCACGACTCAAGCGCCAAGTGGATCAATTAAAAACCCATCGACTGCTAGGAAAACTGAACGGCGCCACCGGCACCTACGGCGCAATGGTTGTCGCCTACCCGAATGTCAACTGGCAAAACTTTAGTAAAAAATTTGTAGAATCGTTCGGGTTCGACTGGAATCCGCTGACGACGCAAATTGAACCGCACGACTCGCTCGCCGAAAGTTTTTATATTCTGTCGCGCGTCAATACCATTTTCCTCGATTTCACGCGCGACACATGGCTCTACATTTCTCGCGGCATTTTCGGGCAGAAAAAAAAGGACGGAGAAGTCGGCTCGTCCACCATGCCGCACAAAATCAATCCGATTCAGTTTGAAAACGCGGAAGGAAATTTGGGGTTGGCGAACGCGCTTCTCTTGCATCTCGCGGAAAAACTGCCCATGTCTCGCATGCAGCGCGACTTGACTGACAGCACAGTCTTGCGCAATATCGGCGTACCACTCGGCCACTCGCTTCTTGCCTATAAAAGTATTCTCTCCGGCCTTTCACGCCTGGTGGTGAGCAAGCAAAGGCTCAATGAAGAATTGGAAGATCACTGGGAAGTGCTCGCCGAACCAATCCAGACAGTCCTCCGCAAAGTCGGCCACGAAAAACCGTATGAAAAACTCAAAGAACTCACCCGTGGCACAACCATAACCAAAAAAGACATCCAAAACTTTATCAAAAAACTTGATATTCCAGAAGAAGAAAAAAATAAACTGTTGAAACTCACTCCACACAATTACACCGGCATAGCGGATATTCTAGCCGCTAGATTCTAGCCAATTATGTGCGGCATCTTAGGCATTTTTTCTCACAAGCCGGTCGCGAGTGAACTCTACGACGGCTTGATTCATCTGCAGCACCGCGGCCAAGACGCAGCTGGGATGCTCACCTACAATGGCCGATTTCACCTCAAAAAAGGCTCTGGCCTCGTACGCGATGTTTTCGACCAGCACAATATGGAACGGCTTGAAGGGAACTGGGGCATCGGGCACACGCGCTACCCGACTGCCGGATCCAAACACAACGTCGAGGACGCCCAACCCTTTATGTTCCATGCGCCCTATGGCATCGGCATGGCGCACAATGGCGATATCACCAA
>JAHFIC010000038.1 GCA_023246555.1 Candidatus Magasanikiibacteriota bacterium | reverse complement strand
GAACCATCAATGTTATCTTGGCGGCGCGGGACGCGAATGTCAAACGTCTCGTGTTTGCAACTTCGTCGTCCGTCTATGGTGGTAACAAAGGCGCGGTGTCGCTCACCGAAGACATGACTCCAGAGCCGAAAAGTCCTTATGCGCTACAGAAATTGACCGGTCAATACTACTGCCGGTTGTTTTCTGAGCTGTACGGGCTAGAGACCGTGTCGCTCTGCTATTTTAATGTCTACGGGCCATATCTCGACCCCGAGGGCGCCTATGCGCTCGTGATCGGCAGATTTTTGCGGCAGAGAAAAAATAATGAACCCATGACGATTTGCGGGGACGGCGAGTACTATCGCGACTATACGCATGTATCGGATGTCGCGCGAGCGAATATATTGGCCATGACAAGCCCGGACACTGGAAAGGGCGAGGTGATAAATATTGGCTGTAATCGTCCGTGTTCGGTGAATGAGCTCGCAAAGCTGATCGGCGGCCCGACAGTGAATATCGCGCCGCGGCTGGGTGATGTCCGCTATTCTCGCGCCGACAACACAAAAGCCAAACAACTTCTTGGCTGGGAGCCGACGGTGACGCTTGAAGAGGGGATCGTGATGTTGAAAAAAGAATGGAATTTGAATTGAAGATCCTGAATGGCTCGGGGGAACATCCTGTCTGGCACGGTCGTTCGCCCAGCGTGCTCACTCCCTAAAGCAACCCCATTTTCTCGTCCCGCCGTTGGCGGGACACCATGCCCGAAAGATGGGGTCAATTTGCCATTCAGGATGTTCCCCCGACGCCTGGTTTGAGAGAGTGAATACGGTGACTGATAATCAATTGAGTCTTTCAAAAATAAAAAAAGAGAGGGTGGCCGCGGACCCTCTCGAGGTAAGTTTTGTCCCGCTTTTTCGGGACAGCGGCCGGCTGGAGGTCTAGGCGACGAGGCCGAGCGCCTTGGCGCGCGCGTAGAGAGCGGGGACGAGGTTATTGGCTTGCTCCACCCGCTTCAGGATGAGCGCTGTGTTGCCCTCCTCCTCTGCCCGCTGTCTCGCGTCGTAGCGGTATTTGGGGACCGGCACGCTCTTGACGCGCAGTCCCGCCGCGATGACGTCAACGCGTGGTCCGTGGATGCTCATCCACTTGTCGTCCGTGCCGTCCTCTTCGCGGGCGATGAAGTGGCCGAGCGCTTTAGCATTCGCCGCGAACGGGCCGAACCAGCAGTCGATCTCGACGTTGGTGAAGGCCTTGAACGCGCGGTTGCAGAACTTTTCGATCAAGACCTGCTCTGGCGGGTGGGTCGCCCACGCCTCTTCGGTCCGCGCGGGGATGACGAGATCGGCTTGGTCCATCATGATCGGTCCGATGATGAGCTCCAAGTCGTCGATGAGCGACGGCTTCTCCTCGGTCCAAAGCGCTACGTCCCTCATTTCCATATTACGATAGACGAGTCGCATGAGGCGGCGGCGATCCGGACCCATACCCTGGACCTGCTCCGAGACGTTCGCGCCCCTCAACTCGATATCGCGACGGAACTGTCCACCAGTTCCGTCCGAGATTCGCACCAGACACTCGCGGCTTTTCGCTTTGCTTACCAGCTCGCGCGCGAGCTGAGAGCGCACAGAGTTCTGGTCGTGGTACATGAACTGTGACATCACAAACGTTACTAACTTCACGGCGTATCCTCCATGACGCCATATGCGAGGCCAATTATTGGCTCTCCTTTGGCATCGCGCCGAAGAGTATCAAAAAAGACCGCTCTTGTCAAGCTACGAACCAGCTAGCCAGCTCATCTACTGCCCCATAAACCGAACGATCACGTTTATCGTTCGAAGAAGAATAAGCGTATCCAAAAGAAACGAGCGATTTTTGATGTAATACAAATCATACTGGAGCTTGTCTAAAGCTTTTTTGATTGTTTCGGTATAATTTTGATGGATGACTGCCCAGCCAGTTAGCCCGGGTTTCACCAGATGGCGAAGCGGATAATAGGGCATGTGTTTGGTTAATTCCTGAACAATCTCCGGACGCTCTGGTCGCGGCCCAACCAAAGTCACATCGCGTTTCAACAAATTCCACACTTGCGGCAATTCATCCAACCGCGTTTTTCGGAGAAATGAACCAACAACCGTGACGCGCTTGTCCCCCTTTTGCGCCACCCATTTATCAAATTCATATTCACCGGTCTCCGCGCTTCCGTCTGGCGCGAGCACAATCATGGATCGAAATTTGTAGAGAGTAAATTCTTTGCCGAATTGGCCAACGCGTTTTTGTTTGAAAAAAATCGGTCCTTTGGAATTTATTTTAATGGCGAGCGCGATCCACGGAAGAAGGACAAGGAGGAGGGCTCCGCAGATGACTGCCGCCAGATAATCAAGAAAAATGCGAACCCGATCGTAAATTGGATGACGGAGATTGCGCAAATGTTGGAGAAACCAGCCTTCAGAAAACGTGGATGGCGGAATGCGTCCGGTCACGAGTTCATAAAACGATGAAAAATCAGTGATCTGGACATTCCAGAACAATAGCTCATAGAGCTCTCGAAGAGCGGTTGGGTCTTCTTGAAGTTTGGGCGCGATGACAATGATTTCTGCCTTATAATTGCTAATGGCTGGACGAATCGTCTGTAGACCGTGATAGACATCGATATTCGGCAGTTCGGTTGATTTTACCGCGTGCGCCGGATCAATGACGGTGACAATATGGTATCCTTTTTCGTTTTTTTCTCCCAAGAGATCAATTAATTCTTTTGTCTCTGGAGTCACACCAACAAGGATAACGCGTGTTTGCAGCCGTTTCGCTCCCACAAACGATGTGTACGCAAATCGCCAGAGTCCGGCCAATCCATATCCCAAAAAGACGTTCAAGGCAAGAATGGTTTTGGGCGTAATGTTTTTGACCGGAATGATGTAGAAAAAAACAATGCTCGCAAGAAATGCGATCGCGGCGGTTTCGGTAAAGCGTCGATAAAAGGCGCGGCCGATGCCTTGTTTTCCCAAGTCGTACAATCCATTGATGTAGTTCAAAACGATCCATAAGAAAAACATCACCATGAATTGCAAAAAATGAAGCTCCAAATCCGCTTGCGTTGGGATGGTGAAGTGGCGAATAAGAAGCGATAGCCAAAAACCGGCTACAAAGCTGGCGAGGTCGCCAATGGTCAAAATAAGTTGTTTGAGTCGGTAGACAAAATACATGCGAATGAGATATACTCCGCCCTGTATGGCGGATCAAATATATCATAACACGGCCAAAAAATCAATCTTATACCTTGCTTTTTTGTTTGCTGTTTTGCCAGGTATTGTTCGGGCACAATTGCCAAATGATCCGGATGTTGCCCAATGGTCGTATAGAGATGTGAAGGCCTTTGACGCTTGGGAACTGGCGACTGGCTCTTCGGATGTCATCGTCGCCGTTATCGACAATGGCTTTGACACCTTTCATCCGGAACTCGTGGACAATGTCTGGAAAAATGAAGACGAAATCCCCGATAATGGGATTGACGACGATCACAACGGCTATATTGACGACGTCTGGGGGTGGAATTTTTTTCCGGTTGACGTAGATAATGATGGTGGATTTTCACCCGAAGAACTGAAAGGAAACAATGATCCGCGTCCCGATGTCACCGGTGTAACGCAAGAGGAAATTCTCGATGGTTCTATTCACCATGGCACCTTGGTGGCTGGTCTGATCGGTGCAAAGGCAAACAATAATCAATTTGGCGCTGGGATTAATTGGCACGTGAAGCTCATGAACGTGAAAGTGGTTGGGAATACCGGCAATACCGAAGTCGCGCAAATCGCGGACGCGATCCGATACGCGGTGGATAACGGCGCGGACATTATTAATATCAGTCTTGTTGGCCCAGCGGAACAGGAGGATTTGAAAGCTGCCTTACACTATGCCTATGACCGTGGCGTCGCAGCCATTGCCGCGTCGGGCAATGATTATTTGTCGCTTGATACCTATCCACGGTACCCAATCTGCGCCGATGAGGAAGGCGATACGACTGAAGAATGGGTGTTGGGCGTTTCTGCCATCGATGAGTCGCACCATTTGGCGCAGTTTGCCAATCGGGGACATTGCGTTGATATCGCTGCTCCCGGAATGCATATTTCAAGCACCATGCGTTATGCGCCGCGATACGGTTTGAATACGCTTTACGGCGGTCCATTTAGCGGAACATCATTTGCCGCGCCATTTGTGTCGGCAACCGCCGCGCTCATTAAAGGGATTCATCCCGAGTGGGGTGCAAAAGAAATTTTTGATACGATTTTAACTACGGTTCATAAATCACCGCCATGGGATGAGACAGAATATACTCGATATTTTGGACGCGGGTTGGTGCGGATTGACAAGGCAGTGCAGGCCGCGGTTGCCAAGGTTTTTGGGTTTCATGCAGTAGTACGCGTGTTTGGGTATGTTCCCGCGTCTGGAAACTCTGATTTTAAAAGTGGCGGCTCTCCGCCGAAAGGCGCGCGGGCGATTACGAGCTATACGAAAGATGGCGTGAGGGGTTATGTTGCTGTTTTACCAAAAACAAAAAAGAATAATGAGGTGGTCATTTTTAACGATAACTGGAGTGTGCTTCAACGCTGGAATATTGCTTTCGGTGGCGGAGCGTCGCTTGCTGTTGGAGATGTCGCGGGGGATCATGGTCTTGAAATTATTGTGGCACCAGGAGAATCAGAGACTAGCATTTTTTCTGTATATAGCTTCGGTGGAACCGAACTCAAATCAATAACTGCGGCATCACGACATCGTGGTGTAAATATCGGGCTCATTGACGTGAAAGAGAAGAAACAAGAGATTTTGGCTGTCTACGATGGGAGTCTCCGTCGGTTTGATTCTTCATTTTCTGTTGTGCAAACACTTGGACTTTCTCATATAAAAAATACCGCATCGGTTGGTGCGGGTGATATTGATGCCGATGGTGTCCAGGAATATGTGGTAGGTTCTGCAGTTGGCGATGAACCGAATCTTGCCTACTTTGAGCAGACAGGGGAATGGAAACGAACATTTCCTGCCTACGCGCCTGGGTACAAGGGCGGCGTGCGTGTCGCTGTTGGCGATTATGATAGCGACGGAAAAGATGATGTGATCGTTGCCCCAGAGAGCGGAGGTCAGCCCATTCGCGTCTGGACTGACCGGTCAAAGCGGATCGCCGAATGGTGGCCGTTTGGCAAGACGGCAAAAGACCCCTTTTCTCTTGTCGTCTGGTATAAATAACGGTATACTTTCTCTGCATGACAAAAAATCCCATATTTGAGAAGAAAAATGTTTTGGTGACTGGCGGTGCCGGTTTTATCGGCTCGCATTTGTGCGAAGAGCTTCTCAAGGAAGCGCGGGTGATTTGTATTGATAATCTCTCAAATTCTTCGGTGCAAAATATTGATCATCTTTTACAGTATCCGGATTTTGAGTTTATTAAATCCGATGCAAGCCAGCCCATACTATTGGCTGATTTTCCAGAATTAGACAAATTTCAAATAAAATTTCAAGGCTTACAGGAGATCTACCATCTGGCGTGCCCAACGAGTCCAAAGGATTTTGAGCATTTGCGCATTGAAACGCTTAAGGCAAATTCTTTAAGCATGATTGCGACGCTTGATCTTGCGGTGGAGCACCATGCGAAATACATTTTTGCGTCCAGTTCAGTCGTGTACGGCCCACCGACGCAAGACCACTACTTTTTTTCAGAAACGGATGAAGGAGTGGTGCCTCATTTTACGCCTCGTGCCTGCTATGATGAAGGTAAACGATTTGCAGAAACATGTGTTGACACCTATCGACAAGTTTATGGTATCGATGCCAAAGTTGCACGAGTATTCCCTACGTATGGACCGCGGACACCGCTGTACGAGGGGCTGGTCGTGTCGGATTTTATTTTGAACGCGATTGAGGGGAAGGATCTCGTGATTTATGGCGAAGATGATTTGGACCAGTCCCTGTGCTTTGTGAGTGATATGGTGAATGGGCTTTTGCGTTTTATGAAGAGCGGTCCCGATGTCGCGGTCGTAAATTTGGGGTCAGATCAAATTCAGAAAATATCTGACGTGGCACAGAAAATTATCGACATGACCGGATCTCCTTCGAAGATTACCTATGCCGAGCCAATACTGTTTTTATCTAAAAAAGGCATACCCGATCTGCGCCGTGCAAAAGAATATTTGGGCTGGATTCCGATTGTGACCTTGGAAGAAGGACTCCAGAAGACGATTGATTTTACGATTGCCAATAAAGAAATGCTCACGATGAATTCACATGAGCATTCATGAATATGCTTGTAGCGATTGTTCCGGCCTATAACGAAGCAAAAACCATTGGTTCCGTTGTCCGGAACCTTTTTGAACATGTGGATGGCGTCGTTGTGGTGGATGATGGATCAAATGATGAGACTAGGAGCGAGGCACAAGCTGCGGGAGCAATTGTCTTGCGGCATGCAGTGAATCGTGGACAAGGAGCCGCCATTGAAACTGGCCATGAATATGCGCGTCGCATGGGTGCAGAATATGTTCTGCACTTTGATGCCGATGGACAATTCAATGTTGGCGATATCCCCGGAGCATTGATGTCTTTGGAACAGTCTGGGGCGGAGATTCTTTTTGGGTCGCGGTTTTTGGGCGCAAATTCACTTTTGCCATGGACAAAACGCTATATCCTTTTGCCGCTTGCTCGGGTATTTGAACGCATGATTGGGGCGGCGCTGCTTTCCGACGCGCACAATGGCTTTCGGATTCTCACGGCGAAGGCGCTTCACGAGATACGAATCACGCAAGATCACATGGCCCATGCTACCGAGATCGCTGTTCAAACAAAAGAAAAAAATCTTTCTTTTGTCGAGTATCC
>JAHFIC010000014.1:7210-17995 GCA_023246555.1 Candidatus Magasanikiibacteriota bacterium | reverse complement strand
CGCCGCGAATGATCCGAAGCTCTTCGGCAACCAGCCGGCAAAGGACATGCTCCGTCGCATGCACGCGTTCATCACTGAACAACATGGGATGGCACGCGTCGTCTTTGCGGTCGGCCACGAGCACAACATCTCGCTCACCGCGGCGAGCTACGGCGTGCCGGCTGACCTCCTTGATCTACAAGAGTGCGGAGCGTTTATCTTCTTCGTCGCCAAATGGTGGCGAGTGGTGAGCGTGCAAAAATTCACGCCACTCGCATTGTCGCGTTGAGAACAAGCGACATGCATCAATCGGCAGAGCTAGCGGGGAGGCTGGCTCTTTTTTTTAGCGTCGTAATCGGCCGACTTTGAGTGATGAAAAATTTTCCATCCGCGTATGCCCATTCAATGTCGCACGGAAATCCATAATGCGCTTCGATGTTTTTACAGATACTGCCAAGCTCCATAATCTGCCGGCCGGATAATTTCTGCCGATTGCCTTCTGCTTCAGACAATTCCACCCATGCGTTCCCCTCGTTTCCTTTTGTGAGTTTCCGTTTCTGTCCGCCGATCGCAATGTCGAGCAATATGTTTTTGCTTTTGCTCACAATATAACTGTCGGGTGTGACAAGGCCGCCGACGATCGCCTCGCCCAACCCGTACACCGCTTCAATAATCATTTGATCTGTGTCTTCGGTTACCGGGTGCACCGTAAAGGCAACGCCGGACAGTTCGGCCTGGGCCATAGTCTGCACGACGACAGCGACCGATACCTGTGCGTCGATCAAATCTTTTTCGTGGCGATAAAAAATCGCGCGCGGCGTGAAGAGCGATGACCAGCATTGTTTCACATTTTCGAGAAGATTATCGCGCGTGGTATTGAGATAGGTTTCAAGCTCACCCGCCCAACTGGCGATTTGCGAATCCTCTGCCGTCGCGGATGAGCGCACAGCGACGAATTCCGCGCCAAGTGCATCAAACGCTTTAAGAATTTCTTCCGAAAGATCCTTTGGCATCGGCGTATCGTGAAACACATCACGGAGGACGACGCTTGCACGTTCAATGGAATTGATGTCTTCCGGCTTCGCCTCAGCGAGCCGCGCAATAATCTCTTCTTTGATCATGGTTTCGCCAACGAATTGATCAAACGCACCGGCCGGCACAACAAACCCGGGTGGCACGCGAATCCCCGCTCGCGTGAGTTCACCCAAGCTGGCCCCCTTGCCGCCGGCAATGCTGACATCATGTTTCGTAATGTCTTTGAACCAGCAAAGATTGTTCATAATTTTCGTACGATACCATGCGTCGCATCCACCTCCACCATGTCGCCATCGCGAAAAACCTGTGTGGCGTTTTTTGTACCGACAATGCAGGGTTTTTTCATTTCCCGCGCAACGATTGCCGCATGCGTCAAAATGCCACCAAGATCCGTGACAATGCCACCGGCCTTTTGCATGAGCGGCAGGGCGTCTGGTGCGGTCATCCGGCAGATAAGAATATCGCCTTCATGAAAATCGTGAGTGGTGTCGTCGCCCGCGATAACGCGCGCGACGCCGCTCGCCCGCCCGGGGGCTCCCACCATGCCGCGAACCGCATCTGGCTCTGTTGAGGATACCGGAAATACCAATGTGAAATCCTTGTACGCGTTGCCAAGCATGCGGTTCCAGTCGATAAACCAAAGCCCGAACGCGTCGGACGCTGCAGTTTCAAAATAACCGCGCAGATAATCGTGCGCAAAGGTTGCGTTAAGCGTCTCCGCGATGAATGCCCGAGAGGCAGGGTCAGCTACCCGCAATCGCCCAGCAATGTCCGACAAGTGGACAAGCGCCGCAGGCGCTTCTCGAGACATCCGCCACTTATGAAAATCATATGCAAATGCGATCGGACCTTCGTCCGCGTGAAACCCCTGGGTCAGCTGGGCATGGGTGCCGGGAATAATTTCGCCAAAGATACCCTGCTCGTTCACGACAAAGATGGTAGACCACTGATACTCTTCAGCATGCGGAACGAAATCGGCTTTGTATTTCGCCGGATCAATCTTCTGTTCGGCAAACCAATCGAGAACGCCGCGCACCGTGTCGCCGCGCATGCGAAGTTTCGGCAATGCCGGATCGGTTGGAATCAGGCGCAAAGCGCAAAGCTCCTCGCCATGCTCGGCGAGAAACTCCTCAAATACCGGCGTTCGCAGAGAAACAGCTTCTGCCGGAAACTGGTGCGGCGCATCAAACGGGATACCGATGGTGTTTTGGAGCAACTTCAAACGATCGCGTTTATCGTTGTCTTCTTTCCGAAACGCATCCATGTCACCATATCCAACCGCGTCAAACCACTCGGTCAAAGAAATTTGTTTTTCGTATAATTTTTTAAGGTCCAGTGGATTCATAGCTTCTCCGGTAACGATTATACTCGCAAACGCCTACCTTGCCTATGGGCCTTGCATCCAAATGAATCTGAATGGTAAAGTGTAGCCCAACTAGGAGAGAACATGAGCGAACTAAAGATCATTCTCATCTACTGTGCGCCTGAGCAGGATGCACAGGGGCTCACGAACTTCGGGAAGGCGCAGGCTGAAAAGTCCGCATCTATTTTGGTCTGGGAATGTCTCGGCGTCATAGACCGCTTTTCACAGACCAGTGGAACTGCCGTCTATGAAACAGCTCAGATAATTGCAAAGAACCTTGGGATCCAGATGGATCGAATTAATAAGATCGAGTTCGATACATCAAGTCGCGAGGCTGTTATCGTCTCGGTCAAAAAGATTCTGACGGAGATGGCACAAGTAAAAAACAACAGTACCGCCATCATCGTCGTCGAGACGTGCCCCGGCCTCAAACCGGGCGAGGCCAAACGGTTCTTTGTGCCACCGAACAGCGATGAGCCGCTCGACGCCGGCATCGTGCCGATGCCGCCCCGATAGAGCAACAAACTGCTGTCGACACCTAACTGCACCCGACCACACTTCATCGGGTGCTATTTTTTTTCCCACTATTCGGCTCAGCATCCCGTCCGAGGCGGGATGTCGCAAACTTTTTGGATACTGTTATATTTGGAGCTCCACTATAGGTTGCAGAGACGTACACACCGGCTGGTTGTGAGAAATGAGGAATCAGTGACGAGAGGTCATAGATTTGATTTTTTTGCACCGCGATGACCGGAATTTTTTGTGCGTAGGCGAACGCGTTCGCGACGACGGCCGCGATACGCGTCGAGGTAAAACCGCCGGCGCCGACAACCGTGGCAATGCCGCGAATATCACCTTTCTCTAAACCCTCTTGTTTCAAAAAATCAAAAACGGCACCCAAAAGATCCCGATTTCGACCTACGACTGAAAAATCCTTCTGTTTCGTTTCATCAAAAAGGACGATGTGGATAATATCTTTTTCTGACAAATCAAATAACAAATACATATTCTACTCTCTATTTTTTACACTCCCAGCTTATTCACCACCTTCAAATGCTCGCCTTCAAACAGCGAGTACAAAAACTTATCCATAATATGCCGGCGTTCAACAAATTCTTTTTCTGCCATGGTGGTGTAACGAATTTCAAATCCAAATTCCTTTTCGTACTTCTGAACCAGCCGCTCTACCGCGGCCTCTTTCACATCGCCAACAAGGAGTAGATCGCTTGGGCTTCTTTTTTCATTGACAAATCGTCCGGTCAAAACAAATAATGATAGTTTGCCGACTTTTTCTTGAACCTCCTTCGCAAACTGCTGTTCACCCAGAACTTGTGCCTTGAGAAGAAGCGCCTGAAGTTCTGGATAGAGGATAGAATTCGTGTTCAGCCGATAATACTTCTTCATTTCTTTTTCTTCTGCTTCAAGCACCAGGCCCGCCATCTGAAGAAGCTCCAATTCCCTTCGAATGGCGTTGATCTGCACGTCCAAAAGACGCGTGAGTTCACGGACATAGTATGATTGTGCCGGATCTCTAAAAAATGTCCGCAGAAGTTTCAATCGTGTTTTCGAACCAAAAAGGTGTTCAAGCATAGTAGTCGGCTCTCAGCCACCAGCCGTCGGCTTTCAGACCGAAGCGGGGCAAATGGCTTTGGGGTGGAAATTATCTGTATAAGCATAGTATAATAACGATGCTATTCAGTCAACGCAAAGCTGAAAGCAGAATGCTGACAGCCGAAAGTCATTGATATGCCCGATGTTTTAGAGCTCCATGAGTTCTTCGTAGAAGGTGGGGCGGAAAAAAAATCCCACGTTCTCCTTCACATTTCTGAACCCTCAACGCCAGAAGAAAAAAAGAAAGGGTATTTTTTTGCCGTCGCAGAAATCCAACATGGCACTCTTCAACAAATCAAACAACTTCAGGACATGATTGACGATACAGAAACCGCTTATTTTGAGACCAAACAACCAACGGCAAACGATGAATTTGAATTCGTTATTGGTGAATTGAACCGTCGCGGCCATCGATTGCTTGATCACCCTGAAGCCAACGTGCATTGTTTTATCGGCGTGCTTCAAGGAAACAATATTCAATTTGTTTTTCATGGGGCGCCGCAAGGAACTGTTCTCTATCGGCGAGACGATGACATCGAGCATATTGACCTCGTTGGAAAGCCAACGGATGACCACTCTCGGCTCTTCTCTTCCATTGTGAGCGGAGCGATTGGAAGTGGCGACTACTTTTACGTCGCAACACCGAAAGTGCGTGAATTTTTTGATGAGGACCGGATCAAAAAACTTCTCATGGGGAGAACCACGCGTCAAATCACCGAACACATGGAAAAGGTGCTCGCATCGCTCCGTGATGGATCGTCATACGGCGGCCTCCTTTTCCATATCGCTCCGCGGCATGAAATCCCAAAAACCGGTCCACAGCCAAAGTACGTAGAACCACAACCACCCAACCGACCGCATATACAAAGAAGCGCCCCTCCGCGTGGGAATCTCCTTGTTGGAATAGGGAAAGCGTTCATCGCCGGCGGCATTCTTCTCGTGCGCTTCATCAAACATATAGGAATTTTGTGCGGCAAAGGTATCATCACCGGCATTATTCTTGTCACAAATAAGGGTGGCCAGCGCGCGCTTGTACTTGAGGAAATTCAGGCGTGGGGTGCACAGAAAAAACAGCAATTTAAAGAATTATCGCTCGTGAGCAAGATACTTTTTTGCATAGCCCTTTCTTCTGCCGGTATTTTTGTCGGGAGTATGGGGTATTTTGCATACAAAGAAAAACAGGAGGAGCGCCTGCTCGCATATACGCAGATAGTCCAAGCGATACGAGACAAAAAAAATGCCGCCGAAGCCTCGAGTATTTATGGCGATGATACGAAAGCCTTTACCCTGCTTAAAGAAGCAGAGGCGCTGCTTACATCGCTCCCAAAAGAAAACAATAATGAAAAAAGGGGTGCCACCACACTTCAATCTGACATCGAAGCGCTTCTCCAGAAGTTGCGCAAATGGGATATGGTAACCGCTCAGCCGATTATTGATCTTCGCACTGCCGGCGGAACGCCCGCCGCAAACGATCTGGCAATGATTGATGGGAATATTCTTGCCTATGGCCCTGAAGACACGCGCCTGTATATTGCCAACCCCAACACCAAAACACTCGAAGCAAAGCCACATGA
This sequence comes from Candidatus Magasanikiibacteriota bacterium, assembly GCA_023246555.1. Classification (GTDB taxonomy): domain Bacteria; phylum Patescibacteriota; class Patescibacteriia; order Magasanikbacterales; family UBA922; genus JAHFIC01. The sequence goes on along the minus strand of JAHFIC010000014.1, from coordinate 12,433 downwards.
ATCCATTTCTTTGCTTCGGAGCGGCAATACCCCAAAAGAAGAGGACACGACAATTTTTGCTACCGGCCAAAAATATGCTGCCGCATACGACAAAAACAGTAAAAAAATCGTGACAAAAGATATCTCGTTCCCGGCAGATACGGTGACCATTCAATCCCTTTTTGTCTATAATCAGCGCCTCTTTACGCTTGATCGAGCAACAAATCAAATCTACCGGCACGCAAAAACACAAACGGGATATGATCGCGGCGCCCCATGGATAAAGGATATGGGCACAGTCGACATACGCACTGCCGTGTCGCTCGCGATTGATGGAGACATTTATGTGCTCACTCATACTGATGTCTTCCTTTTTAGCGGCGGAAACTCAAAGGCATTTACCGTGCAAAATCTTGATCCCGCCCTCGATCAGCCAGTAAAAATATGGACGTATAACGGCGTCCCCTATCTGTATATTCTTGAACCAACACACAAGCGTCTTATCGTCCTCGATAAAACCGGGGTTTTGGTCAGACAATACACTGATAAAGCATGGAAAAACCCAACGGGCATGGTAATCAATACGGAAGAAAACAGTGCGTATATTCTTGATAGCAACATCATCTACCATGTATCCCTCAAATAGAAAAAACACCATGTTGGGTGTTTTTTCTTTGTCCGTTGTGATTACTTTAATGTCACTTTCCCACCGGCTTCCTCGATTTTTTTCTTCCAGGCCTCGGCATCTTCCTTCTTCACGCCTTCTTTCATCACTTTTGGCGCGCCGTCCACCAATGCTTTTGCGTCAGCGAGACCAAGACCGGTCACTTCTTTAACCACTTTGATGACGCCGATTTTATTCGCACCCACCTCAGTCAACTCAACAGCGAATTCAGACTTCTCCTCTGCCGCTGGAGCGCCAGCGCCGCCTGCGACTGGCATTGCCGCCATCATCATGGCCGGGGCTGCCGCAGAAACACCGAATTTCTCTTCGAGCACTTTCACCAATTCTGAAAGGTCGAGGACAGACATTTTTTCAATTTCACCGACAAGTGCCTTGAATTTCTCCGGCACTTCCACTACTTTTTGTTCGTCTGACATATATATTGTATATTATGCTGGTTTATTATCCTTAATAGCTGACAGAGCCGTAACAAGGCCGCGCAAATTTCCCGCAAGAACATTCACAAGGCCCGAGACTGGCGCTTGCAGTGTACCCACCAATTGACCAAGCAATTGCTGTTTCGTCGGCAACTTCGCGAGCTGCGACACTTTTGCCGCGTCAATAAATGCGCCTTCAAGCACGCCGCCGAATAATTTCACTGCTTCGTGCGTCTTTGCAAAATTAGCGATTGTCTGTGCTGGAACAACTTCATCGGCATCGCCAAAAAGCACTGACACGCCGCCCTGAAATGTGGTTGCGTCAATGTCATATCCTTTCGCTTTCAGCGCTTTTGTCACAAGCGTTTTTTTGGATACCATGTAACCAATACCTTGACCTCGACAAATGGCACGAAGTTCTTCGGACTCCTTCACTTTCAACCCCTGAAAATTCGCAAACACCATTGCCTTTGCCCGTGCGATACGATCGGACAAGTCGTTCAGCGTTATTTCTTTTTGCAGTTTTGTCTTTGCCATACCGTAAAATAAATAAACTGTGGGTTGACCACAGACCAATAGAAGTCTCGACCTTTTTCAAGAAGACTCTACCTCGGTAGCGTATTTAACCCCACCACTACGGGGAGCTACTGTCTATGGTTTCTAGGCAGAGAATACCAAGCTGAATGCCCCTTGTCAATAGGCAAGAAATTGGCTATACTGCTCTTGTTTTTGAGAACACGCCGCCATCGTCTATCGGTTAGGACATCAGGTTTTTCCGCCCAGTGGGGCGGATCAGCCCGGCGGGGCTGACAACCTAAGGTCAATAGTATGTTCTACTTATACGTTCTACAAAGCTTGAAAGACAATACGACATATGTTGGTTCAACCGAAAATCTACGAGAGAGGTTGAAAGCTCATAATCAAAGTAAAACAAAATCAATCAAGCATAAATTACCAATGAAATTGATATACTATGAGGCATACGAAACAAGAACATTTGCACGCAAGAGAGAAATAGAATTAAAGAAAAACAGCGGAGAAAAAAGAAAATTGTTTGCGAGAATATTTAATGACACGCCGCCATCGTCTATCGGTTAGGACATCAGGTTTTCAACCTGAGAAGAGGGGTCCGACTCCCCTTGGCGGTACCAACAACAAACAATCATCAATTTCTTCTCGTTTTTCAATTGCGAGCCGAAGGTAATCCCAAGCGGTTTTTTCATTGATTTATGATATACTAAGCGCGCCTAGTTTTGGCTTGTTTAAGCAAATCGTCTATGAAACGATGGAGCAAAATACTCATCGCAATCCTCATGATACCGGTGATTGGCTTTGGAGCGATGGCGCTTGGATTTTCCTACCAACCTACCGACAAAGAGATCGGTTGGCAATTCATGACCGCCAACCCGGTTGATCTGTCGCAGATCGCGGCTTTTTCGCAGTATCGGAGTTGCGCCGGGCATGACTATCGCCACCCAACCGTTATGACCGGAGAATTTGAAAAAACGCCGCGTTCCATGAAGCATTACGTGAAAGTAAAACCGGAGTACCGCGGCACGACAGACCAAGTGCCGGTGTTTGCCCCCTTCTACGGCAAGATTACCACGATTGATACTGATTTGGGCGGTCCGAACGACCAGCAAATTTGGCTGACGCCCACTGCCGCCAATCCAATAAGTCCACGACAGTGGCAATTTGTTTTCTTTCATATTAATCTTGATCCATCTCTACGCAAAGGATCAATCGTAAAAGCCGGACAACCAATCGGTACTGCCAACCTGGCTCGCGGTCCCAACCGCGCCACGGACAATTTTGATATCGCGATGAAATTCACTCGGCCGCTTCACCAACCAGCGGTTGATGAAGTGTTCACTCACATGACGCCAGCGGTTTTGGCCGAATTCGAACCCTATGGCATCACCGCCAAAAATGTAACGCTTGCCGAAGCCGACCGTGACGCCCACGATTGTCCGCTATTGCCGCTGGGCCAAGGCGGTGATAATCCTGAAACAATTTACTTCCCGCCAGAAGCCGGGAGCAACGAATATATTTTTTTACAAGATTTAAAAACCTCTACCGTATCCGAACAACAGCCGCCAACGCCGCTGGCAGTATCAACGTCTCCTACAGTACCTGAAAAACAAATCCCAACTCCACCTCCGGCTCCCCCGCCTTCCACACCCCAAGAGCCGACTCCACTACCTCCATCAGTCCCAGCCTCGCGAGCGACTCCAGAATTCCCATCGGCAGTGGAACTGGCACAAATTCCAGAGTGCGCCGGGCAACAATTTGTCACGACACCAGTTGATATCAAAAAACTCACGAGTATATCCCCGCTCGGGAATCTTGGGCCGCCGGCGCATACTCTGCCGACCGAACATATGTTTTTTCACCTAACGCCTGGCGGAGCAACGACCGAAACCATCCCCTTGAGCGCTCCCGCGGATATCAGCCTTACGCTTGTGGGCTTCTCGCGCGGCGCGACACAGGACCCGATTGATTACACGCTGTACTTCGCGCTCTGCAAAGATGTCGTGGGCTACTATAATCACGTGAAAGAAGTATCGCCCGAGCTTGAAAACCTGATAGCCCAATCTGCCTGCATGTTTCCCGGAGAAAGCAAAGAGACACGGTGCAACATCCAAACGCTTCATCCGATAAAAAACGGCGCCAACCTGGGAAGAGTGGGAAGATTGCAAGGGAACTTTGATTTTGGCCTCATTGATTTTAGAAAACCGCTTGTTTTTGCCAACCCCAATCGGTATGGCCAGCGTTCGCTTTATATTCACTGCGCGCTGGACTACTACAGTAGCGCTAACCGAAACACTCTTTACGGACTTTTGGAGAGAACCGATGGCGCCTGCGGGCAAACCGCGCAAGACGTGCCGGGAACGCTGAAAGGCAATTGGTTTTATGGCTCGGCGCGAGCGGATATGGGCGGTGACTGGGATAAACACCTAGCATTTGTGGATGACAACAAAAATCCGCTTGTCTCGGTCATATCAATCGGCGGCGTTTTTTCGAACGCCGAGAAATGGGAATTCACTCCGGAAACCTCGGGCACAACCAATCGTGCCTTTGCCGATGTCACCCCAGACGGCCAAATCTATTGTTATGAAGGAAAGGGGAAATCCGGCAGAATTCTAACCCAGCTCACAAGCGCGACAGAACTAAAAATTGAAAAGCAAGCTCAAGCCTGCGCCGCCGATCGCGCATTCACCAACCCGACCACCTATACTCGTTGAAAGTGAATTGGCTGACGAACGGTCCATTTTTGGCTACTTTTGTGAATTTCTTTTTCGTCACTCGGTTATATACGAAAGCAACTGTTGCACCGAAAAACCAGAAAATGCCAGCTCCTACAATTGTTCCGAGGGCAATCTCTCGCGCTCGTACTTGCCGTTATCGCCGCCCACCAATTTAATTTCTGCGCCCGGAATCCGAACATTCTCGTACGTGTCACCGTCTTTGAGATCAACAATAGTCATCGGTTTGGCTTCGGGAAGATCTGCGACTGAAATTTTCGTACCGACAGTATTGGCGTTTCGTACATTATATTTGCCCGCCTTGGTTTTTGAAAGCGAACCAGAAGAGTACGATCACGGGTGTAACACAGCAAAAAACGGTAAAAAGATTGTTTTAGGAATTCCCATCATGTGATTATTGTCCCGGCACGTGATGATCAATGCCTTCGTAGGCATCAATAAAGGTTTCAATCTTTTCTGGTTCAACGCTTGACAGCTTTTCCAGGCGATTCCAAGCCGTGAGCGCGATTACGGTCTCAAGGCCTTGGTACGGCTCAAGAATAACGCGCTCTCCCTTTACATACCGCGTCTGCACAATGTCGGTCAATAGTTTGAGCGTATCACTCGCGATTTTATCTGGATCATAGTGCACAATCACGCCCCCATCTTCCAAATTGTGGACTTGCATTTCGTCAGGAATTTGCGTGTCAGTCCTGCCCCAGGACGCTTTGCCGGCATGCGGCCCAGAGGTTGGCGGCTTGGAATTGTACGGATCGTGCGGATCAGAAAGCGACGTCAGGTGACGATTACCCTGGTTTGCCACGGCCGCACCAGGGCGTGGTCGCATGGCGCTCCACATAATAAGGCCGGTGATGATCGCGATGGGAAGCGCGACATA
>JAHFIC010000014.1:0-7200 GCA_023246555.1 Candidatus Magasanikiibacteriota bacterium | reverse complement strand
TGATTTTTCATAATTTAAGGATGTTTAGCGAAGCGCAGCCTCAAGCGCGGCTTTAATTTGTTCGTAGGGCAAAGCGCCAGAAATGAGTTGCGCCTGGCCATCTTTACCAATCAAGAACGATCCAGGCGTGCCATTGACTCCGGCAGCAGCGCCGGCATTCATTTGATCAATGACATACTGCACGTATTTGCCACTATCAAGACAATTCTTGAATTTTGTTTCATTAAGACCGATTTCTTTGGCCAGTGGGACGAGGGCATTTAGGGCAAAGCCTGTTCCATTCGACGTCGTGCGCTCAAAAATCGCGTCCGTGTATTTCCAGAAAGCATCATTGCCGCCAAGTTCGGCGGCGCATTCACTGGCCTCGGCTTCCTTTTGGGCATTCTGGTGAAATGATAATGGGAAATGGCGGTAGACCCACTTCACCTTGCCTTTGTACTCGGCCATCATTTGGAGCATGGACGGATGGAAGCGTTGGCAAAATGGACACTCAAAGTCCGAATATTCAATCCACGTCAGCTCGGCATTTTTATCGCCGCGGACATGATCGGTTTTGTCGACCGGCGGCACGGCTCCGGTGGGCGCTTGTGGGCGAGGAGTGGGAGCGCTTGGCGCTGCCGCGAGGCCAGTGTCCGAAGGGTTAGAGGCGCTGGTGATGCCAATCCCGCCTTTGAGAAAAATCGAAAGCAGGACAAAAAAACCAATCGTGCAGAGAACAAGAATTCCGCCGACCAGGCCAATAACGAATGTTACCTTTGGCGGTAATTGGCTAAAAAATGATTGTTGACTTGTGTTGTTCGAACTTGGTTCACTAGCTGTTGGCTGATCAAAATCCGGATCATTAAGCTTGTGATTTTCCATATGGCGATAGATATGATTAAAATTGAATAAATAATTTATAACTTTGTGCTAATCCGCGCGAAGGCGATAAAAAGCAAGGTAAAGACCGCGGTCATAACGACCGGCGCCACCATTGATACATAATTGCGTTTGCCCGGACGAAAGCCGCGGAGCGTGAGTGAATTGGAGACAACGGAAACAGAACTAAAGGCCATGGCGAGTCCGGCCAGTTCTGGTCGAAGCAGAATGCCGAAGCTCATAAACACCCGCGCCGCGATCGGAATGCCAACCACGTTGTAAAAAAGCGCAAAAAACATATTTTGCCGGATCTTGATCATGGTTGATTTTGCAAGTTCAATCGCCTGAACAACATCGCGCAGATCATTTTTCACGAGCACAATATCGCCGGCTTCCATAGCCACGTCGGTTCCGCCGCCCATTGCAATACCCACATCAGCCTGGGCCAAAGCCGGGCTGTCGTTGATGCCGTCGCCGACCATGGCGACTCTCAAGCCTTTTTCCTGGAGTTTTTTCACTTCTTTTTCTTTATCCTGCGGGAGCACATCGGCCAGCACACGCGTAATACCGACCTCTCTCGCAATCGCCGCCGCGGTTCGGGCATTGTCACCGGTAATCATATACGTGGCAATCCCCATGTCCTGGAGCGTTTTCACGGCGACGACACTGGTGTCTTTGAGTGTGTCAGCCACCGCAACGAGGCCAAGAATGCTGGCTTCACCTGCCAGTATCACGGCGGTTTTGCCAGCATCTTCCAATTTTTGTAGTTCGGCTTCAACACTCGTGGTGTCAAATCCTTGCCGCGCCATGAGTTTGCGATTGCCAAGCGCATACTTTTTTCCTTCAATCACGCCTTCAACACCATACCCTGGCACAGCCTGGAACCCGGTCACGGACAAAAGTGCCACGCCACCCGCTTTCGCTCGTTTCACAATCGCTTCGGCGAGCGGATGTTCGGATGTGTCTTCCAATGACCCGGCAAGTTGTAACAATATATTCGTAATTCCTGGTTCATTATTACTGATTCCAACAATATCAGTCACTTCCGGCTCGCCCTTTGTCAACGTCCCAGTCTTGTCAAACACCACCACCTGAATTTTAGACGCCGCTTCGAGCGGCTCGCCGCCTTTAATAAGAATGCCGTACTCGGCGCCTTTGCCAGTGCCAACCATGACCGCCGTCGGCGTGCCAAGGCCAAGCGCGCACGGACAGGCAATCACTATGACCGAGACAAACGTTAGGAGCGCGAAGGTGAGTGATTGTCCGAGAATCAAGTACCAGACGAAAAAGGTGAGAATCGCAATGCCAATCACGGTCGGCACGAACCAGGCCGAGATGCGGTCGGCATAGGCCTGGATCGGCGCTTTTGACCCTTGCGCATCCTCAACCAGCCGAATAATCTGCGCCAGCATGGTGTCGGCACCAACCTTGTTCGCACGAAATTCAAAACTGCCGTGCTTATTAATGGTCGCGCCAATCACGGTGTCGCCAACTTTTTTCTCAACCGGAATGCTCTCACCCGTGACCATAGATTCGTCAACAGCTGACAGGCCATTCAGGACCATCCCATCAACCGGAATTTTTTCGCCCGGCCGAACGATGATGGTATCTCCGATGACGACTTGTTCCACGGGAATATCCGCAGTTGCATCCCCACGGCGAACGCGCGCGATTTTCGGCTGGAGGCCCATGAGTTTTCGAATCGCGTCGCTCGTCTGGCCTTTGGCTCTCGCTTCCAGCCATTTGCCCATCAGGACAAAGGTTATGAGAAACACCCCGATTTCAAAATACAAATTCGGGATCTTCTCGCCCATGGGGGCGGTGATTGATCCGGTCGCGAGCGTGTACCTCACAAATTCATACATACTGTAGAAGAAGGCCGTGCTCGTGCCAATCGCAATCAGGCTGTCCATGTTGAAAGTTTTCATCTTAAGACTCGACCACAGGCCGCGGTAGAATCCAGCGCCGAGAATGAACTGAATCGGTATGGCGAGGAGAAGTGATACGAATCCCATCTTAGGCATGATGGCTGCGCGAAGCGGCAACGAGGAAATAAAGTCGAGCAGCATGAAATACAAAAGCGGTACACTGAAGATAAGACCGATGATAAATTTTTTTTCATACGCCTTGATTTCTGCCAACCGCCGCGCCCGATCCTTTTCCCGATCAGCGTCAGTCGCGACCTCGGCCAGATAGCCTGCGGCCTTGACCGCCACTTTGATTTTTTCTTCGTCCACTACTCCAGCATCAAACACCACCCGCGCTTTCTCGGCGCTAAAATTGACGTTCACTTCTTTGACACCTGGAATTTTTTTGACTTTGCGCTCGATAAGCGCCGCACAACTGGCGCAGTGCATTCCCAAAATCGTAAACTGTGCTCGCGTATCTGCGCTCATATTTTTTCTACATGATAATTATCGAAGCCCGCAACTTCTTCAGCGAATTTGGCAAAATCAAACGCCTCGTCATGCTCGATCGCGCCCTGGCCAGTGACCGGATCAACCGTGCACGATATAACGCCCGGGGATTCGCTCGCCACGTCTTCGATAAGTTTCTTGCACGAATCGCAGTGCATGCCGGTGATTTTGATAGAAATTTTCATATAAAGTAGACAAAATTAAGCTTGCGGCAGCACCGTAAGGCTCCCACGCACCATGCCCATGGAGCAGCTAAACTGCACCTCACCCACCTTTTCTGGTATAAAGGCAATAATATTTTTCCCGGGTTTGAGAAGCTCCTGGATCCCAAGCTCGCGCGACACGAGCACGCTCGTACAGCCGGTGGCATTATCGCCGTCAATTTCCCAGCGCACCGGCACCCCAGCGCGCACGGTGAAATGGCTTGGCTCGTATCCGGCATAGCCGATCCGCATGGCAATAACCTGCGTATCACCATCCATGACAATTTGATTATTGTCTGACCCGCTTGAGGCGATGGTCGGCATTGAACCGAATGAGGGAAATACAATCGGATAACCGGCAATGGTCAGACCATTTTGTATATTAGAGAGACCGAGCACAACGACCAGCGCGCCGGAAAACTGCAGAAAGAACGCACCGGCCTTGCCCTTAAGCGAACTCGAGGTCAGTCCAAGCGCGATCAGCGCTGGCGCCGTGCCGATGGCAAAAGCAAACATGGTCATGGCACCGGTCGCGAAGCTCCCGGTCGTCAGCGCATAGAGTTGAAGCGCTTGCGTAAACCCGCAAGGCAGAAAGAAAGTCGCGGCACCCAGCCCGAATGACGCCAGCGGGTGGTCGTGGCGCTCCGCATCCATGATGCGGTGCGCAATTGATTTGGGCAGGCGCGGCAAAAACGCTTTCAACCAGCCGGGTGCAAGCCCCAGAATATCCAACCCCATGATAAGCATGAATACCGCCGCGGCAATGGTAATAAGCGCGGTCACGAGAGGCGATGGTGTGAGTACCGAACCAACGACGCCCAAAAGCCCGCCCAGTGCCGTGTATCCGAGTATGCGCCCGGCGATAAAGAGAGCCACCGGCCGCAGTCGCGCTATGCGTCCGGCCGCCGGATAGCGTTCGTTGAATTTGACCGCGGCCGACAAGAGGAGCCCACCTGTGACCGCAATGCACGAAGAACTGGCGGCCACCAGCCCGACAAGAAAAATCGCGCCGAAACTGGTGGCGGCTCCGACCGCAAAGCTGGTTTTGAGTAATCCCAATGCCGAAAATATCTTGCCAAGAATAAATACCAGCGCAAAAAGTCCCACGAGTCTGCCGAAGGTTGGCCGCTTGAGAACGGCAACATTTCCCAGACCGTTTCTTTTCACATTACTATGTACTTGGTACTTGCCACTTCCAAGCGCCTGCTGAAGATCCGCCACCGTCGGCGCTGATCTCTCGATCGTGAGCGTCGCGCTCCCGAGCGCCGCGTTCACCGAAACTCTTCTTACATTGTCAAGTTTTTTCCACGCCCGCTCGACCGTGATCTCACAGCTCCGACAAGTCATGCCGTCAATTCCCACATTCATGATCTTTTCTTCTCCCAGGCTGGTATTGACTGAGGAGCGAGAGCTGGTCAGGGTTTGTCCCATTGGAATCACTTGGAGATGAAACCCATGAGGCGTCAGCTTGTCCATGAGCTGTCCCAAATCAATCGCTTGGCTACTAATAATACGGAGCAATTTTCTCTCTCTATTCACATCGATGCGCTCTATCCCAGCGATTGACTGAAGAAGATTTCTCAATTTTTGCTCCTGCCCTTCATCAGTCAATGCGTTGACGGAAAACTTATAGATAAAAGGTTCAGTCATATTTTTTACACAATGAAAAAACCGAATAACCGAAATACTGCTTACCGAAAAATCAGCAGTGGATTATGAGGCAAAGAGCTTCGGCTGAAGAATCCCGTCGGAAAAAATCCTAAGAAGGTAATGGTACAGTTTGTGTTCAGGGTGCTCACGATCGTAATGCAGATACCGCGAGGCGAGCGGAAAAAAATCGAGCGAGGAAAGAAATTTACAATGTACGAAAGCGAGGCCGACGACCAGAACAAGAGTAAGGAAAGAAAAAATATCCATCGTGATGTTTGTGAGAAACATGCCTTGCCAAATACTGATATGCTCGTTAATATCCATACCACAATTTTTCCCAGGAATGCAATCTACCGTAGAGCTGTGCTGCCCGTCCATTGTCATCTGGCGCTGCATCATGGGATTCGCGCAGTCAAAAATTCCTAGAAAAACCAGAGTGAAAAAACTGACAAGCGTCAAACCAGTAATACACTTGGGGGAGCGTCGAAATAATTGTGCGAGCTGGTTACATTCCATAGAAAAATTCTGGATATAGTATATCCCAGCAGAGAAAAAAGGCAAATGGATATGACTATCACTGGAATAAAATGAGGTACGCATTTCCATCCGTAAAAAACTGATCTCCAGAAAAATTTTTCCCTAAGATGGGATCAACGAATTTCTCTTTTTGTACATTGCCGATCGTTTGGCTCTTTTCTAAATCCGCAAAAACCAGCTCCCGTTCCGTATCGATGTCCGGACTGATCTCATGCGTAATACCCCACTTGAGACCAATATCAAGGCTGGCAGTAGCCGCATACACCTCATATCCATTAGTAAAGAGCAGATTGGTTTTCCAAACACGGAAATGATGGCGTTCCCGAACGGTTGCAGTATTGGTTGGCTTCTCAAAGCCATAATCATGCACTTTGGCGTTCCAAAATGAGGGAGTGATGGGCGCGGTTGGATAACTGTGATTGAATAAGGCATCTTCGGCTATCTTTGCGAGTGAATGAACCGTAACCGTGTCAGCCAAATTCCAGCCGGATTTTTCCATAATATGAATCAAGGCAGTCTCATCTCGCGCGACAAAAATAAAATTCAATGGCTCTTGAGGGTTACCAAGTAAGGTTTCACTATAGCGAGGGAGCTTAGCGTCATTGAATGTTTGTATAATATCATCTGTCCTTAGAGGAGACACTCTTGGCTGAACGGACTGTTCTTGGATTGGATGATACGGTAGAGCGATGGTGAGATAAAACAGAGCCCCTATCATTAAAAGCGCTGTAGAAACCACCATTGTTTTGCGCCTGGAAAACAATGGTGCTTTGATCGTACCTTGTTTTCGGTTCATCCACTCCGAAATGCTCATAGCAATGATAAGCCAGAGGAAACCAAGCAGGTAACCGCCCCAGACATCACTCAAAAAATGAACGCCAAGATAGAGACGGCTAAAGCCAATGGCAAGGATGAGAATGAACGCTGTAAACAGAGGGTTTATTTTTTGTTTCCAACGAGGAAAATTTCTTATGAGCGCGTACGCGACAAAGCCATAAAAAGCAACGGCAATGGTGGCGTGACCACTCGGAAAGGAGTACGAGTGTTCGGTATAGAATGGCGCCTCTGGGCGAGGACGATGAATAAGGAGTTTTCCAAGATAGCTAAACACGCCTGCGCCAGCAATCGATACCCACAATGGCAGTACATAATTTCTTCTTTGCCAGAGCCAGCACAAGATTGAAAAAATAATTGCTGAAGTAAAAATGATTTGTAATTTACCAAAGAGAGTAACCCACAGAAATACCTTCGCCAGCGTCGGATCACGAAAGACGTAGAGAAGATTGGCAACTCGAATGTCAGCCGCCACAATCGGGTCAACGCTAATGATGTCCTCGATTATTCCAAAAAACATGATTAGGGTATAAAAGAAAGCCACGACCAGCAAAGTAAGCGCGAGGCCAGAGAATTTATTTCTATCGAGGCGATGGCGCAAAAATTGGAATAGAGCCGAATGTTTTTTGATCAATCGCTCCACATCTGGGTTCGTCCTAACCGCCCGTTTAATGGAAATACTAATGGATTTAATAAATTCA